>JBPCVD010000796.1:0-7430 GCA_051010815.1 Rubripirellula sp. | reverse complement strand
TTCCGTCTCTGCTTCGATGCTTCGGCGAAACTGCCGCACTGGCAACGCTTCGCCAAACGGTTTGTTCCACCAGTTAGTGAGTCGGCGCACGAGATTCCGTCCTGAAATTTTGCCAAGCGAGTCCGGTCCGGTTTCTCTCTAAGCAAACTGCCCGCTCCGTGTAAAGACAATTCGATGCCGGGCAAGCGCTGACGCCACATGGCGCAATACCAAATTCGCTGGTACGGACACCCTTCAGGACTTCAAATCAATGTCGAGCACCACGTCGGCTGGACCTGCGTTCAGGACAAGCGAATCCCCCTGTTGGGCCTGCTTTTCCCAATCACTATGAATCTGCCGCAGAACGCGAGGCTTTCAAAGGCTCTCATCCGCCAGCATCCGTACGACTTCACGTTTAACGTCGTCTCTCGTTCGCATTTGCCCATCGACGATCGCCTTACGCAGTTCATCGCCTGGCTTGATGTAACGCAGCGCGTGATTGACTGCGAGACCAATTCCCAGTCCGCCGAATCCGCGTCGTGACCTCAGGACGCAAATATCTTTTGCGAATGCACAGTTGGATTCCCGTATTTGAAGAGGTTGTCGGAGCCGCAAAGTTTCCGCGTTGGCCAATCAACGGCCAGATTCTCGAAACAATACTGTAAGTCCCTTCAGGAATTGGGCTCTAGGTCGTTAGCTGCAAAACGAACCGTCCATTTAGAAATGGCGTTTTAGCAGCAACCTGAGTTGCAGCGTTCCCGCATCTTCGCCCTGCCGGAAGACCCTTCGTGGGCCATGATCCTGGCAACCGATAATGCCCTGCCTTCAGGATCCGGATGCCATTGCGTTTTGTAGATGCATGGCTGTGTGTTGATACAGAGCGTGAGTGTAGTTCATATTGTGTTGTGACCCTTGCGTTGCTCGCTGAGAGCGAAAGGAAATGTGGTTGTGAATTGCAACGCTTCTAACGAATCGTTTCACGAGTCTTGCTGGGCAATTCTCTTAAGCACCGCCAGCTTCTTTTTGTTTTTCGTTGCCGTTGGGGCAGTCCTTTGCGGAATGCTATTCGTGACAGGCAACGCGGACTTCCAAAATCGCGGTCGTGCAAACTCGGACGCGGTTCAAACAGGTTTGGGAGGCCTGTCGGATCTAGCGATAAGACTGGAACAGTGAAGCGATGGGCAATGGCGGCTTTAGTGCGCACCCGAACCGTGAGTCGTGAGACGACGCAAGCAGAACCAACTTGGAAAGTTGCCGTCTTGCCGCGTCCGTCCATCAGTCGAGAGCAAGAAGCGAGTCAGCGTTACCTACACCCCGCAATAGGCCTGAACGATTGACTGTCCCCTGCCATCTCCCGCCTAGGCTGGTCGGTCCAAAACACGCGTCTTGTTCGTGAGGACAGAGTCCCATCAATTTCGTGAGTTTCGGCCAGCATTGACGGTAATCGTGACCAATGGATCGTCTCACCCTAAATAGGCTAGAACTACGAAGTCTAGCGCGCGACGAACTTCCACAGACCGCTCTAGCTTTGCACCACAAGCTCAAGCCATCTCGTTGATTCCGACCTGAACGGCGACGAAACGGCAACGCAGATCTAACGCGACTACCCCACTCTCGCTCTTCCCCTCAACGACATGTCGACTGAACCAGAACGACCTCGAGATTATCGACGCACGATGGTGCTTGTCATCTCAATCGTACTTCTGGTGACTTTTGCCGTCGTCTCGTGGCGATTTGGAAACCAGGGTTCTGCAAAATTCGTGGCGGCAGCGACCGGTCGCATTGGGTTGGTGATGGCTGCCCTATGGCTTGCTTGGCCATCACTCCGACGTCCTGCAAGTTGGCTACCGCCAGGCTTCGCCGTGATCGGCGTCGTTGCATTGGCGGTGCTGGCTGCCCAACCGCGTTTAATCGTGGTCGCGATCCCTGCACTTGGAACGCTACTCGCACTCGCAACGGTCGTCCGGTCAATCAAGCGGCAGTGATGGAATCAATTCATTTCTGCCGCGATTGCAACAATTGCGTCACTGAAACAATCGCAGATTGAACGGATAGCGATAGTGATCGCCATCGCGAACGGCCAACGTCGCAATGATCCCGAAAACGATTTGTAAAATCATCGGGGCGAACAACAACGGAAACAGCATGCCGCATGTGAACGCCACTAATACGCCGCTGGCGATCGTGATCAACAAGAGCGTGATCTGAAAGTTTAATGCCTCTTTCGCTTGCGTTTCCACGTACGGGGACGAGTCCTTCTTGAGCAGATAGATCACGAGCGGACCGAGGAACCCGATCAAACCGCCAGCTAGGATCCCAGCACAGCCCGAAAGGTGTGCCAGCATGGCCATGTTTCGATCATCCTGAGTGGGACTGATATCCAAATCGTCCAATGTGGCCGGTTCAGGGGGTAATTCGTAGGGATCGTTGTTCGACATGCTCTCCACTCCAAAGTAAGCGCCCGACGATGTAGAAGCGAAATTCACCTCGCAACACTTCGTCAAGCTGTCCGCCAAAACGACTGAACGGATTTCGCGTTGAGCTGATTCGCAAGCTCATTCAAAGGCAGACCGCTCGCTGGTGATCGCACGTTCGCTTTCTTATCGGCTCTTTCTGATTCGCACAACGGCGTCCATGCTTGGCTCACAAACTAGGCACAAATCACGTCATTCCTGGGCGCTGTCTCTTGGCGGGAGGAAGCCATGATGCTGACTTCAAAACGAACTTGCCGTGCGTTTTGAATCGCGCACCCAGCGGTGACACAAGGGAACCTGGCTTCGGGCGGGCATTCGTCGAACGGTGAAACAGCCAGCTCCAAGACGTGAAACCGGAGCACGTGAAACGCTCGCACAGAAGGTTTTTGGACTCTCCCAGGCGCAATCAGCCACAAAATCCGAAAAAACCTACCTCGCCTGCCTCGTGATGACCGAAACAACCAACAACACCGGTCTGATCTTGCCGTTTGAAGAGACCAGTTGCCACCCGCGGTGACTACTGTCCACTCGCAACGTGCGAAGGGATTTTCAAACGGACACGGGCTTCGAGTGATTTAGGACTGCAGGGAGGCATTTCGATGCGACGCAAGTATTTAGGATTGGCGATTGCCGCTGTCGCTACCCTCGGGCCAATGCAGGCCTGGGGTGGTGATAGAGAGATTGCCGAACAAATCATTAAACGACTGAAAACCAATCGCGACTCAGGTGCGTTGAAGGACTTCACCCTCGACATGAAAGTCGATTCAGGGGTAGTTCTTTTCCGCGGGAGCGTCAGCAAAGACGTTCAAAAAGGTCTCGTTTTGGCGACAGCCAAGGGAATTGAGGGAGTCGCGAGAGTCGTGGACGAGGTCAAAGTGACCAGCCAAGACGCTCAGGTGATCAAACCTCAGGCCCAATTGGCTGCGGTGAAAAAGGCGCCTGTGACCGCGGTCACGAAGGCACCTGCCAAGACAGAACCCGTCGTTGCCAAGGCGGCCCCGAAGGCGACCCCGAAGGCCGCCCCAAAGCCAACCACAGCAACAAAGAAGGGTGGTTTTTCGTTCCGCGATGCTTTGGCAGCGCAGCGATCAACTTCGGCACCTGCGGCGAAACCCGCCGCCATGCCCATCATGCCTGGAAAAATCATGCCCGCAGCGGCCGTCGAGCCAACGGATGACGCCGGCGTAGTCGCCGCCGTCGTTTCAGCTCTCCGAGCTGCCAAAGAAGCTGGCAACCTGAAAGGCTTCGGCGTCGACGTCAAAAGCCAAAATGGTGTCTTGCAGCTGAGCGGCAGAGCAAGCTCGCCCGCTCAACGTGACACAATCATCCACATCGCCGAGAACGTTCCCGGCGTCGCTGGTGTTCGCGAAGCGATCGCGATTCCAACAGCTGCTCCTAACTTGCCTCGTCTGCCTGAACCACCTTCCTTGCAGGAAGTCAGTTCGCCAGGTCTGGCACCCGTCGCCGTCGACCCAGTCAGCCGACCTGCTCGTGGCTACGCTGCATCGCCTGTCTCGGCACCTGTAGCGTCGCCCATCATGACCACTCCGTACCGCACTCAAGGTGGTCCGGTTCCTGCACGAGCCGCTAGCATCGGAGCTCCTGTCGCTGGTCAGCCAGTGCCCATGGCTCCTTACTCTGCAGTCGGTGCACCACGCTACGACTCGCCAAACCTGCCAAACTACGCTTGGCCAGGCTACGCGGCTCACCCGAACTACGCTGCCTTGACTTACCCTCAGCAGTACAGTCCTTCGGCTTGGCCATACATCGGTCCCTTCTATCCTTACCCACAGGTTCCACTTGGATGGCGTAAGATCAGCTTGGAATGGGATGACGGCTGGTGGTTCCTTGACTTCACCGATCGCTAGGCATAGCTGACGAAAGTCGCATGCTCTTGCCGAGCACAGTCCAACAATCGATTGACCCGCGTGTCCCCGGACACGCGGGTTTTTTGCTGGGATCACAGGCTTGTTCGTGCAATCTGAATCCGCAGCGTGCGTGCCACGTCGCACGCTGACGATCATCACACTCGAAATCGGCCTTTGCTTTTTTCACAGGTCACGTCACGCTTATCGCGTGGAACACGGGACACGCAGCCAGGGAAATTTCGCCAGACCATCGGTTTCACGGTTTCGAATGAGAAGCCACCGAGCCGTTTTTCGATTCTTCGGAATTATCCGCAAGATCGGTATAAGTTCACACGATACTACTGGTACGCAAGGCGCCTGATCTGCAGAGATCGATGAGTCCATGGCTCAGGCGTGAAGGTAACGAACCACGGAAGGTTGCTCGGATGACCAGCTCGAATTGCCGTCGCAAAGATCAAGAATCAAACGCGGCCCCAAACCGACCCAGCACGAATTGGGTAATTCGCAATATTGCTCTTGGAACCCTGGCCGCATTGGCGATCGCGTCGACCGGCTGCTACGGGGTCAACTACGGATACAACATCGGATTCCTCGGGTTTCCGATGCCTGTGAGCCCGTACTACCAGCACAAGCAAGAAGAGAAGTTCTGGAAGAAGGAACGATACGATCGCGTACCGATCCTTGGCCCGACTACCTCCGGTGGCCCCGTCGTCGCACTTGATCCGCCTAGCGATGACGAAGTGATGCACGCCCTGGAAACAGCTCGCCCTGTTGAAGGTGGCATCCCGTTGCTTTGGGAGAAGCAGCGGAACGATGTTCGCATCATCAAAGAGAAGATTGCTGACTACATCGACCCGCCGCGATTCTATCCTTTGATCGGCCCGGCTCAGCTGCACCACGCTCACTACAAGTGCACGATCTACTTCGAGGAAGAAACGATCGTGGGCTATCCGGTACCACACACACTGGAAGATCGTGAAGCGATCGAAGTGGTCTACATTGACCACAACCACTTCCACATGGTGGGCGATGTTGAACCCTACACCACTCCGAATCTGTAAGTCTTACCTTCACTTGCAGTTCGCTTGAGAGACTAGGTCTCGCATCGCTTAAGACGTCAGCCTCACGGCTGGCGTCTTTTTTTTTGCGCCGCCATGACGTTCGATCGGCTGGTTACCATCGAGCAAAGTCCCAAGCAAGCAGCGCTGGTTGAACCACCACGTCGTGATAGGCCCTTACCAGCCTTCCGGTCGGTTATGCTTTCGGTCTCACCCCGCCGGAGCCAACCGCATCCATGCTCTTCTTTGACGCCCATCTCGACCTCAGCCTGAACGCGCTTCAATACAATCGCGACTTGAGGATGGGCGTCCAGCAGATTCGCGAGAGCGAAATCGGCATGACCGATCTTGCTGGAAGAGAACGGGGCACGGTTGCGTTTCCAGAGATGCGTCGCGCCGGCATTGGGATCTGCGTCGCGACCTTGTTGGCCGGATGCATGAAGCCGGCCGGCCCCGTGGGCATGTGGAATTCGCCTCCACAAGCTTGGGCGATGACCCAAGGCCAGCTCGCTTGGTACCGAGCGATGGAAGCCGACAATCAGCTTTCTGCAATTCGGAATCGCGAAGATCTGGAAACGCATCTCAAAGCGTGGGCTGAATCGCCGGCAGATACGCCGATCGGATACATCCTGAGCCTGGAGGGCGCGGACTCGCTGCGGACGCTCGACGATCTTGCTCCCGCGTATGAGCAGGGACTTCGGGCACTCGGGCCCGCCCACTATGGCGTTGGACGGTACGCACAGGGGCACGACCGAACTGGCCCTTTGACAGCGTCTGGCCGTGATCTCCTGAGAGAAATGGATCGACTTGGGATGATCCTGGACGTTACACACCTTTCCGAGCCCACCTTCTGGGATGCGTTGGAATGCTATGAAGGTCCGATTTGGGCGAGCCACCACAATTGCCGAGCCCTTGTCGACGACCCGCGTCAACTCTCCGATCGGCAAATCAGAGCACTCGCCGAACGAGACGCCGTCATCGGTGTCGCATTCGATGTTTGGATGGTTGCCGCCGGTTGGAAACGGGGTGTCAGTCGACAGTCGGACGTCGCCAACGCTGATCTCGACGGCTTGGCGAACCATGTCGACCACGTTTGCCAGCTTCTGGGAACATCGTCCCACACGGGGATCGGTACTGATCTGGACGGCGGATTCGGTACAGAGCAAACGCCTTCGGACCTCGATACCATCGCTGACCTCAACCGCTTCCAAGAACGGTTGCAGATTCGTGGGTACGACGAAGCGGCGCTCGACGGCATCTGCCATGGCAATTTTCTATCGCTTCTGCGTCGTGCCTGGAGTTGAATGCGATGAATATGGAATGGCAGGAAATCGAAGGCTTAGCCGACGTCGCTTCACCGGGTCTCCTGGTTGACGTCGACCGCATGTCACTCAACCTGAATTCCATGGTCGGGATGGTCGATGGTGAAACCTCGCGCTTACGACCCCACGTAAAAACGCACAAAATGCCGATCGTGACTCGGATGCAAGTCGAACGTGGCATCACCAAATTCAAAGCGGCGACCATCGCCGAAGCAGCCATGGTTGCCGAAAACGGTGGCCAAGACATTCTGCTCGCTTATCAACCCGTGGGACCCAACCTAGAACGCCTTTTGCAATTGGCGACGGATCATCCGAACGTCTCATTCGCAACGGTGGTGGACGACATTCAAATTGCGAATGACCTCGCGAGATTGAGCGGCGATCAAGGGCACACGCTGCGTCTTTTCATCGACGTCGACTGTGGAATGCATCGAACCGGGATTCCACTCGGGGATGCGCTTGCCGAACTGCGGACGGTCATCGAGTCGCATGACTCGCTCGATTTCGCAGGGCTTCACGTTTACGACGGGCACCTCCACCAATCATCGCTGAGTGAACGTCGATTGGCCGCGTCAGAGATCATCGCAGCCATTCAATCGTATGACGCCCTGAACCCATCGCCGACGATCATCGGTGGAGGATCGCCTACGTTCGCGTCCTGGGCCAAAGAGACCAACTTCGAATGTTCGCCTGGGACGACGATCTTCTGGGATCTCGGCTATGGAGATG
>JBPCVD010000795.1:0-6916 GCA_051010815.1 Rubripirellula sp. | reverse complement strand
TGGTTCCGGGCATGAGCATTGGAGACCCCACCGCTTCTCAGGCCGCCGACGCATCGCGAGCCAATGGTTCACAAAACTCGACTCGAACGATGCAGTTTATTGTCGCCTGTGTCGCCGCAATGGCGATTCGCGTGGCAGGCACCGTTGCACTCCTTGTGGCGTGCCGTTATCAAATGGGCCTTCCGCTGCAGACGATGGCTTTTCTTGTTTGCGGCTGGTATGTCGTACTGACCTCAGTCGAAATCACTTGGCTCGCGAAAGGAGCCTCCTCACTCGACTCGAATCGCCTCAGATCGGGGCTGCAATTGGCGGCCTCCACGACCTTGGCTGACGGGACGGAATGTTAGGAATGAATGCTGGGATGAATCTGCTACTTGCATCAGCCGCTGACCCCACTTCCCATGTGATTCCCCACCCGATGGGCGAACATGTGTTCAAAATGGAAGTGGCGGACAAGGGAACCGATATCCCCGCGTTGCACGTCTACGACGGCGTCTACAAGTTTTTCATTACCAACCATCTGATGATGACGTTGGTCTCTGGCATCGCAGTTGTGCTCGTCTTTTGGTTCGTGTCGCGACGCGTCCGCGTCAGCGGCGAGGGGCTGGAAGCGTACAAGACTCGCGGTCGCTTCGCACAATTGTTCGAAACGATGTGCACCTTCATTCGTGATGAGGTCGTTCGACCGAACCTGCACGAACTGACAGACAAATACATTTACTACATTTGGACGATCTTCTTTTTCGTCCTGTTCGCCAATGTGCTTGGCTTGGTACCGATTGGATCGATTCTGTTCTTGCTCACGGGTGATGCGCACATGTCGCACCTCGGCGGCACGGCGACGGGCAACCTTTCTCTGAACGTGATCCTGGCGATCGGCAGTTTCATCGCCATCCTGTACATCGGGATCAAGGAAACAGGACTGAAGACATTCCTGGCCCACTTCAATCCGATCGGCTGGGATGACCCAAAGATGCTGTTGATCGGCATCCCGCTCTACTTCCTTGAGTGGCTTGGACTGATCATTAAATGCGTCGTGTTGGCCATGCGACTGTTCGGCACGATGATGGCAGGTCACTTGGTGATCGCAGCCTTCCTCGGACTGATTTTCGCTGCCGTCGAAGTTTCTCAAGGCTTGGCATACGGCGTTGAAATCGCGGTCATTCTTGGAGGCATCGTCCTGACCTTGCTGGAGCTCTTCATCTGCTTCCTTCAGGCTTTCATCTTCACATTTTTGACGGTTCTATTCATCTCCTTGGTCGCGAGTCACCACCATGACGACCACGAGGAAGAAGACCCTTTCAATGATGAAGACCAGATGGACTTGGACAAGTTGATCGACCCCGAACGAATCACCCCGATGCCCGATCCGGCCGGTTAGTACCCGGTGAATCGAAGCATCCCGTTTTGACCTTTTTACGAACCCCTTACTCAACAGTTTCTCACCTAACCGAATCGTTCGCGTTCGGTGAGCACACAGCGAGAGATTTCTCAGGAGCAATCGAAAGATGTTTGACTTGGCAATGTTGCTGGCACAATCGGCAAACTACGGCACGATCGGTATCGGTATCGGAATGGGTTTGGCGATTCTCGGTGCTGGCCTCGGCATTGGTCGCATCGGTGGCTCGGCTGTAGACGCGATTGCTCGTCAGCCAGAAGCTGGCGGTAACATCGCGACTCAGATGCTGATCTCGGCCGCACTGATCGAAGGTGCAACCGTCATCGCACTGATTCTGCTTTACATCCGCGCTTAAGTTCACGCTTGCGTTGATTCCGCAAGCACCTGGCACGTCGGGCACTTCACACGGTGGAGTGACCGATAGCGTCGGTGCCTGTTTCAACGCGATCGAACGATCGCAAGCTATTGATGTTCAGGACAAAACTGATGGTCTCGAAGAACCCGATGTCGATTGGAATTTTCAGCATGTCTCGCACGATTCGCTTGGCATTTGTCTGCATGGCAATGTTCGGCTTTTCCGGCGTTTCCCTCTCGTCGCTTTCGGCACAGGAGGCGACAGACGCCGCCGCAGCCGAGCATAGCGACTCGGAGACGCATGATTCTGATCATGCCGACGACGACGGACATTCGCACGATGAGGCGGGAGCCCACGATGAGGGTGATTCGCATGGATCGGAGAACACTCCGCCGCTGCTGTCGTTCGACTTCGGTTCGGCGATTTGCAATCTGGCAATCTTCTTGGGCGTGCTGGTCATTCTGTCCAAATTCGTTTGGCCGGTAATTCTCGGTGGTCTGCAAGCTCGTGAAGACAAGATCTTCGGGGAACTGCAGGAGGCGGAGCAAGCCAACTCGCAAGCCAAGAATCTGCTGTCTGAGTATCAAGGCAAACTTGACGGTGCTGCAACGCAGGTGCAAGCCATGTTGGCCGAAGCTCGCAGCGATGCCGAGGCAAGCGGTCAGCGGATCGTGCAAGACGCCAAAGAAGAGGCGGAACGACAACGTGAGCGAGCCGTCGCGGAGATTGAAACCGCCAAGAAGGTCGCTCTTTCGGATCTTGCCGGACAAACATCCGACCTCGCGATCGGTGTTGCCCAGCAAGTACTCGGAAGAGAATTGAAAGCGGAAGATCACGCCGAATTGATTCGTCAATCGCTTGATCGACTGCCGAGCAACAACTGATCCACTCACGCTTCCCCAACGCCAACTCGATCACTCGCCGCCTGCGACCCGAGCTCAATCCATGAACGAAGCCGCCACACACGATACGGTGCTCGACACCGGAGCCGAACAACTGGGCAAGACCTACGCCCGTGCGTTGATCGGTGCGGCGCAGAATGCCGGCGTCGCGGATGAAGTGATTGCTCAGCTCGGTGCGTTGAACGACGAGTACCTGGCTGGTAGCCCACAGCTACGAGCTGCGTTTTCGTCGCCGCAAATCGACGAAGCCGAAAAGACGCGTGTCATTGATCGAGTCTTTGGCGATGAGTTTCACCCGGTGTTGGTGAAGTTCTTGAAGGTCATGGCGGGTCGCGGACGGCTCGGACACGTGGACGCCGTTCGCGCAGCGGCCGACGACATGTATGACGAGATGCTGGGTCGAGTGGTCGCGTCGGTGCAATCCGCCGTCCCGCTTGATGACGCTCTTCGCTCGCAGATTACCGATCAACTCGGTTCAATCATGCAAAAGCAGGTTCGCCTGCGTGAATCGGTCGATCCAGATTTGATCGGCGGCTTGGTGATTCGCGTCGGTGATCGCGTCTTCGACAGCAGCGTTTCCAATCGGCTCGACAAGATTGCACATCGTGCGAAAGACGGATTCTCGAGCCAGATTCTCCATCGTTTTGGTGAGTTTACTTCAGATTAGGTTTGACTAGCCGCTAGCCCGGCACCAACTACCACTGCCCGACAGATCTGCCGGGCCTACACAATTGATTCAGATCCATGAAATTTAGCAGTGACGAAATCGCCTCGGTCTTGCAACAAGAGATCGAGCAGTTCGACAGCAAGATCGATGTTCGTGAAGTCGGTACCGTGTTGGAGGTGGGTGATGGTATCGCCCGCGTCTACGGGTTGTCGGGAGTGATGGCCGGTGAAATGGTCGAATTCCCCAACGGTGCGATTGGCCTTGCATTCAACCTTGAGGAGAACTCGGTTGGTGTCATCATTTTGGGTGACTACCTGACGATCCAAGAGGGCGATGAAGTCAAGGCGTTGGGAACGCTGCTTTCGGTTCCCGCCGGTGACGCCGTCGTCGGACGCGTCCTTGACCCACTCGGTAACCCTCTGGATGGCAAGGGGCCTGTGCAGACGGACGTGACTCGTCCCGTCGAGATCATCGCAACAGGTGTCGCCGAGCGTCAGCCGGTGACGGAGCCGATGCAGACCGGTATCAAGGCAATCGACGCCATGACACCGATTGGTCGAGGTCAGCGTGAGTTGATCATTGGAGACCGCAAAACGGGGAAGACTGCGATCGCGATCGATGCGATCCTGAACCAGAAGGGCAAAGGCGTTAAGTGTTTCTACGTCGCCATCGGCCAGAAGGACTCTTCGGTCGCTGGTATCGTGGACTCGCTAGAGCGTTACGGTGCAATGGAATACACCACCGTGATTGTTGCGGGTGCTTCCGCTCCCGCCCCGCTGCAGTACGTCGCTCCGTATGCGGGGACTGCAATGGCGGAGCATTTCATGTTCAACGGTGGTCACGCCTTGGTCGTCTACGATGACCTTTCCAAACAAGCCACCGCGTATCGTCAAATGAGTTTGCTGATGCGTCGACCTCCAGGACGCGAAGCCTATCCTGGGGACGTGTTCTACTGTCACAGCCGATTGCTGGAACGTTCCGCAAAGTTGTCCGATGCACTTGGCGGTGGTTCGATCACCAGCCTGCCAATTATCGAAACACTCGAAGGTGAAGTTTCTGCCTACATCCCGACGAATGTAATTTCCATCACCGACGGCCAGATCTATCTTCAGCCCGACCTTTTCTTCTCCGGGATTCGCCCCGCGATGAACGCCGGTATTTCGGTGTCGCGAGTGGGTGGTGCTGCCCAAGTAAAGGCGATGAAGAAGGTCGCGGGTGGCTTGCGTCTTGACCTTGCGGCTTTCCGAGCCTTGGAAGCCTTCGCACAACTGGGAACAGACCTCGATGCTGCCACGCAATCACAGCTTGACCGCGGTTATCGCATGGTTGAGTTGCTGAAGCAGCCACAGTACCAACCCAAGGGTGTCACCGATCAAGTGCTCAGCCTGTACGCCGGCACCAAGGGCTTCATCGATGATGTTCCTGTCAAAGCGGTTCAGCAGTGGGAGCACGATTACCTCCAGTTCGCTCGCGACAAGCACTCCGATCTGATTTCGCTGCTCGATGAGACGCAAGACTTGACCGACGAAGTTGTCGAGAAAATCGAAGCGTGCATCGCTGATTTCAAGAGTGGTTACAAGCCGGTTGTTCAAGAGCTGTAAAGCATCCAAGCTCGTAATTTCGCATCACCAACTTTGAAACGCGTCAACTGATTCATGGCCAACGCCCGCGCACTCGACAAACGCCGAAAATCGATTCGCAACATCCGCAAAATTACGCGGACGATGGAATTGATTGCTACCGCGCGCTACAAGAAAGCGATGGACCGTGCGGCAGCTGTGACGGCCTACACCGATCGTTTGTCGCAAATCGTCAACAGTTTGGCAGATGCGGGCACGGAAGTTCGCCATCCGCTGCTCGAGCAACGTGAAAACCCGAAAGCGGCTCGTTTGTTGACTCTGTCTAGCAACCGAGGACTCTGCGGCGGCTACAACGCCAGCGTTCTGAGGGCGACCCTGCCCCGGATCGAGGAGTTGAAAGGTTCCGTACGCGACGTCTCCGTTGACGTCAGCGGAAAACGCGGCATCAACGGATTGAGGTTTCGCAACGTCGAGCTTGCTGAAACGTATCAGCAGTTCGAAGATCAGCCGGCCTATGACGAGGTTGAGAAGATCGCATCTCGATACTTGGAGCTCTATATCACCGGCCAAATGGACCGGCTCGATGTGATCTACACCAAGTTCATCAGCACGAGTCGCCAAGCAGTCACGATCGAAACATTGCTTCCACTTGGTTCGTTGGACGACAATGAAACAAGCGATGCAACTCAGGGAGCGAGCACGCAGTACGAGTTCCAACCCTCCGCCGAGAGCATCCTGGAGGAAGTGGTTCCCGCCAGCTTCAAAGCCAAGTTGTTCAAGTGCTTCCTTGATTCAGCCGTCAGCGAACAAGTTGCACGGATGATCGCGATGAAGGGTGCCACCGAGAGTGCCGGAGACATGATTCAGCAACTTTCAATGACGTACAACCGTGCTCGCCAAAGCCAGATCACCGGCGAGATCATGGAGATCATCGGTGGTGTCGAGGCATTGGAAGGTTAAGACCTCGCTACCCCTGTTTTGATTCAGTTCATTCAACACACACAGTTAGATAACCCCAGCCTTTTATCACGCACATGTCTACCGCAACCGAAAACACAGTTGGACGCGTCACCCAAGTAATTGGCTCGACTTTCGACATCGAGTTCCCCGAAGGCCACATGCCGCCGATTTACAACGCGGTGGCGATCAAGTCGCAGCACAAGGGTGTCGACATTGACTTGGTGGGTGAGGTCCAGCAGCACTTGGGTGGCGGACGTGTCCGCGCAATCGCACTCGGTAGCACCGAGGGCATGATGCGAGGCATGGATGTCGTCGACACCGGCAAAGCGGTGAGCGTGCCCGTGGGTACCGCGACGCTGGGACGTGTGTTCAACGTTCTCGGTCAGGAAATTGACCAACGTGGTCCTGTCGAAGCGGACGAGTACATGCCGATTCACCGGCAAGCTCCTCCCGTCAATGAATTGTCGACGAATACAGAGGTCTTCGAGACAGGCATCAAGGTTGTCGACCTACTGACCCCGTTTGTTCGTGGTGGTAAAGCGGGACTGTTCGGTGGTGCCGGCCTTGGCAAGACCGTGATTCTGACCGAGTTGATCGCCCGTATCGCAAGCAGTCATGGTGGCTACTCAGTCTTCGCGGGTGTTGGTGAGCGAACTCGTGAAGGAACCGACCTCTGGCTGGAAATGCAAGACACCGAAATTGGTGACACTGGCCGCAAGGTGATTGAGCAAACCTGCATGGTCTTCGGACAAATGAATGAGCCACCTGGGTCTCGCCTTCGCGTTGCCCTTTCCGCTTTGACCATGGCAGAGTACTTCCGTGACTCGACAGGTGCGGACACCCTGTTGTTCGTCGACAACATCTTCCGTTTCTCGCAAGCGGGTTCGGAAGTGTCCGCGTTGCTGGGACGGATGCCATCGGCCGTGGGATACCAGCCCACACTGGCCACCGAAATGGGTGCCTTGCAGGAACGCATTGCCTCGACCAACAAGGGAGCCATCACGTCGGTACAAGCCGTTTATGTTCCGGCCGATGACCCGACCGACCCGGCCC
>JBPCVD010000794.1:0-7180 GCA_051010815.1 Rubripirellula sp. | reverse complement strand
GCCAAGTCCAACGACCAGAGGTAGACCACGCCACGCAGCGATTCTTTCGACAGTGAATTGATGATTTGATCCCACGTCGCAGGATCATTCGTTTCAACGTCCGGATTCCGAACCAACGTCACTTCGCCACCAGCCTCTTCGATCTCCTCCGCCAACTGGTCGCCGAGCCCGTGTTGATCAGCCAAGATCAACCACTGTCCCTCGAGCGACGTCGCGGGGACTTCGATCTCTGCATCACCCGATCGACCTAACTTTCCGGCATCTTCATCGAACGCGTGATCGTGCCGCCAATCAATGCCGTAAAGCCATTGCTTGGCATCAGTAGTACGAGAATCTCGGGCCTTCCCCAAACGTTGAATCTCGACCTCGGACAATTCGACGAGAACGTTGTCTTCCGCATCAAGAATATAGATATTCGCGCACAGGCGATCTG
This sequence comes from Rubripirellula sp., assembly GCA_051010815.1. Lineage (GTDB taxonomy): Bacteria > Planctomycetota > Planctomycetia > Pirellulales > Pirellulaceae > Rubripirellula. Next base: position 6,747 of record JBPCVD010000794.1, on the reverse strand, counting down.
GACTAGGTGATGGCTCGGCGGCGTCAATGCGACGCGCAAACACCTGCATTGAATCGGTCAACTCGGCGTGCAACCGCATCGCACCGATTCGCGTCGGCATGTAAGTGTAGGGGCTGTAGCTTCCATCGTCCTCCAGCGGAACAACCTGTGCGGCTAACTGCAGGCACGCATCCAACAAAGCTGGATGGAGGTGGTATTGGGGCATCTCCTTGCGGACTGAACGGCAAAGATCGAGGTTGGCGATCGCACTCTCCGACGAACGCTGCGAATCTCCCAGCACTCGAAAGCTCTCTCCGTAGATGAGCTCCCGTTGCTTCACCAAATCGTAGAACTCCTCGCTTGTCTTGGTGTCAACAATGTTGCTTCGCGTTTCGGTCAGCGCAGCCTCCAGGTCGATTCCCGATCGTTCATCGGAATCACGGACAATTCGACCTTTGGCATGAATCGACCACGCAGGCTCGTCTTCGTCGTTCGCGACACGACTGCCGCACTCGAACTCGCATCCGCCATACTGTTCTGGCGCGACGCTGGTTTGCAGCCAATAGGTATCCTGATCGTTAAGGAACATCGCCTGCAGAATATCGACCGATTCCACTGAATGTCGTCCCGAACCGAATGTCTGCTCTGCCGCCGACATGGCCGTTTCCAGATACGCCGCTGCTGGCAACACAACGGAACCCTGGACGCGATGATCCTGCAGGTACGATGGCCGATCCATTCTCAGCGAAGATTGGAATAGTGACTTCTCCATCGCAAGCGGAACGCGACGCCCTAGCAGCGGATGAAGGTCTGGACCGTTCCCGCCTCTAAAATCGCGACTCGTAGAGCCTGTCTCGTACCAGTGACGTGATCGCTGAAACGGATAGGTTGGCAACTCAACGCGTTGCTTGGCTTCCGGCCCTACCTTTTCCCAGGCAATGTCACATCCGCCAAGGTAGGCCGAAGAGAGACCGTCCAGCATGGATCGCAACTCCTCCTGCCCCTTCCGCAGCGACGGAACCCAAATCGCATTATCGATTTTCGCGAACCGTCGCGCCATCGAAATCAATTGCGGCGTTGGCCCGACTTCGATCAACAGGTCGGGTTTTGCGTCGGCTAACGCAGTGACTCCTGCAGAGAATTGGACCGATTCACGAACATGTCTCACCCAGTACTCAGGGGTCGCAATACTGCTTCCTCGTTTCCCATTCGTGGGCACAAATCTTCGTGATTCAATCTTCCCGGTTAGATTCGATACCAAATCGATCTCAGGCAACTGATAGTTGAGTTCAGATGCGACCTCGGCAAAATCCTCCAGGATCGGATCCATTAGAGAAGAATGGAACGCATGAGACACGTTCAGCCGCTGAGACTGAATGCCTTCACTTTCCATCGCCCGCAAGAAGCTTTCAACATCTTTCTCATAGCCAGCGACTACCGTGTTCTCCGGCCCATTGATCGCAGCAATATCCATCGCTTCAGCGTTGAAGTCGGCGTGCGATTGAATTCGTCCCGCGTCTGCGAAAACAACCGCCATGCTGCCGTCGCGGGGCAGTTGCTGCATGAGACGCCCGCGTTCCGCAATTAAACAGAGCCCGTCTTCGAGAGAAAAGACGCCAGCGATGCATGCGGCAACGTACTCGCCGACGCTATGTCCCATCACGACGTCGGGTTGCACGCCCCACGACATCCATAGCTGAGCAAGCGAGTACTCCAACGCAAACAAGGCAGGTTGTGTGTAGTAAGTCTCGTTGAGCAATGCCTCGGGATCATCCTGATTCAAGATGACTTCGACAAGTGACTGATCGAGGCGATCAGATAACAGCTCATCACAGCGTTCAAGCGAATTCCGAAATACCGGGCTGGCAGCATACAACTCACGGCCCATGCCAGGAAACTGCGACCCTTGTCCGGTGAACAAGAATGCGACTCTTGCACGCTTGGCACTGCGAACTTCCCCGTGTCGTACCGAGGGGTTTGAATCTCCAAGCGCGGCAACCGCAAAGTTTTGCTGGAGAGTCTTGGATCCGTCGGCCAAGATTGTGCATCGATGAGAAAAATGACTCCGCCCGATGTTCACGGCAGCACAAAAATCAGCAAAGCCGACATCAGGTCGCAATGCGAGACGATCCGCATACTGCTCAGCCTGCATCTGCAACGCCGCTTCGCTCTTCGCGGAAATCGCGACGATCTGCAGCTCCTCAGCGCGTGAAACCCCCGCGTCCAACTCATGTTGTGAATTAGCCTCCCATGCGGACGTCGGGCTAGCGGCGGGTTCTTCGACCAACACATGGGCATTCGTGCCGCCAAAGCCAAACGAACTGATGCCAGCGATACGCCGTTGCTCCCCCGCATCCCACGGGATCAATTCCGTAGGAATTTCGATCCGACTATCCGACAAGGACAGATTCGGGTTCAGATCATTCAGGTGAAGCTGAGGTGGAATTTGCCGATGCTTCATCAGCAACAAAGTTTTGATCAGTCCGGCGATTCCGGAGACTGTTTCCGTATGCCCAATATTGGCTTTCACCGACGTCATGTAGCACGGCCGCTGATCACGCGCCGTGCGTGGAAAGAGCTTGCCCAATGCGACGGTTTCAATCGGATCGCCCAACGGTGTCGCTGTGCCGTGTGCTTCGACATAAGAAATCTGCTCGGAGTCCAAGCCTGCTTCGGCCAAGGCGGAAAGAATCACCTCCTGCTGCGAATCACTATTGGGCGCGGTAATACCCGATGTCTTGCCGTCTTGGTTGATCGCAGTCGCGCGGATCACACCGAGCACCTGATCCCCTTGCTTTACGGCGTCGGCAAGACGTTTGATCAGTACTAGACCGCAGCCCTCTCCACGAACATACCCGTTGGCGTTCGCATCGAATGGACGACAAACTCCATCAGCGGAAAGCATGCGAGCTTTCGAAAAGGCAATCGTGACTTCGGGTGACAAGATCAAGTTCACGCCACCGGCTAGCGCTGCATCGCACTCGCCACTGCGCAGCGACTGAACCGCACAGTGCAGTGCCACCATCGCAGAAGAACAGGCAGTGTCGACCGCGAAACTAGGCCCGCGAAAATCGTAAACGTACGAGATCCGATTGGCGGCTATGCTAAGCGCGTTGCCGGTGCCAACGTGCGCATCGACATGATCGAGGTAGTTCTCGAACTGTGACGGTATCTTTGAATAGTCCGTTCCGCCAATTCCAACAAAGACACCTGTCTTCGAACCCGCCAATGACTTGGGCGGTATCCCGGCCTGTTCGATTGTCTCCCAAGCCACTTCCAAGAGGAGTCGCTGTTGGGGGTCCATCCGCGATGCTTCGCGTGGCGAGATACCAAAGAAGACAGGATCGAATTGATCGACATCATCGACAAACGCTCCCCACTTCGTCGACATCTTTCCAGCGATCTCGCCGCTGGGGTCGTAGTACGCGTCCGCGTCCCAACGTGAGGAAGGCACTTCGCTGACGGCGCTCACTCCGTCTCGAATCAACTCCCAAAAATCATCGACGGTCCGCGCGCCCGGAAAACGACACCCCATACCTACGATGGCAATGGGCTCGGCGGTTGACTTGCGTTCTGCAAGTCGCTCCTCCAACAATCGCCTCTGCGCAACGGATAGTTTGGAGAGGCGGGTGGCAAGATCGCTCATCAGAATCGATCGTCACTCAGCAGGTTGTGTTCTGTTCGTCCCTCGCTTCCATGCTCCTTTATCTATTCCTGATCGCAACACCCGACGTCGGGCATTGCTGTTCAACACCACCGCAATGATGCGGATGATTCTGTCGTCGAGAACATTCGGCAGCAAAACTGCCAATGAGTTCCTAAGGCGAGAATGATCATCCAAGCACGAGAATCGACCCCAGTGCTAGGCGTGACATCGTGAATGACGTTGGGCGTGACATCGTGAATGACGCTCAAAGCAAACGGCCGCACGTTGTCGCGGATGGCTAAACTTCCGGAGAGTTTAAACCGGGAAGCATGGGATAGTTAGGGGGACTGATAATTCCGTCCCGCGATCGGACCCTCTCGAGCGGTGTCCCCCGGGATCGGCCCTTCGCCAGACCGAAAACAGCACTGGCTTTTTGTACCGTAACGGCCTCGTTCTCAAGATGGCTTGGCCCGGTGATTCACTCCGAGCCGGTCGTCAAATGCAAGATTTCCTGCAATTCATTGGTTTGAGACTGGCTCGCCTGCACAATGCTCGTCTGCCGGTTTCGGCGGAGACGGCTTGGCGTTCCGGACCTGGTCTCCTTCAGGATCGGAACCTGCGTGCGCCGTTTCTGCTCGCTCAAACAATCGCGCTAGGAATGGGCGATCTCAATCGATCGGGGCTTCGCGGCCTGTTAAGCCGAATGTTCTTGACCTCGAAGCATCTCCTCGTGCTCTTGAAGAGCGAGAGTGCGTGACCTGGCATTCAGTGCGCCGTGGTCACGGACGGAGAGGCTTCCGAGAAGTCGGCGGTCTGCAAACAAAGTGGTTGAATGACCTTCGGGTGGGTTGCCGCGAGATGTTCTCGCAGGATGCAAATCAATTCAGCGACAGCCTTGGGGTGCTTGTTCACGTCGGAGTGACGCGATCGAATCGTCAACTCCGTTTCGGCGCGCGGTTCCTTCGCGCTTTCAACTGGAACGACGAGGTCCGAATGCCCGAAACCTATTCGCCAACAGTAATTGCCGATCACGGAATGCATGTGCAGGTTTGGACTGACTGGTAATTTCGCAATCTCATTCAACAACGGACTCTTGGGATCCATTAAATCAATGCTCGTCGGAATACGCCGACTGACTTCGCGGCTGAATACCCCCGGATTGCATGTGATCATCTCTTCGTGCTGGGCCTGATCTTCATCGGGCATTGTGATCAATGCGGAACTCAATCGCCCAACACAGCGGCGTGCGTACGCAGACCCCAGATGCGGCGTTCCCATGTACACCACGCGTTTGATATCGGGCGACGGCTTGAAGTAAAAGAAGGATCGCAGCTCTTCACGAGTCTGTTCTCCAACCCTGATCGAATCCAGCGGGCACTTTGCCACGGCACCCCAAAGCGCATCCCCACTACATGTGACTTGAAGCTTGGTGATCAATCCCCCGAGGCTGTGACCCACCATCACCATGTTGGATAGCTGAGGGTCATAGCCCATCGGGTCAAACTGCTGATGGGCTGCGCGCAGCTCACTACGAAGCTTCGCAGCACTCGAAACGAACGGGCGTCCCGTTGGATATTGGTAGACCCAAACTTGATAGTTTTCAATGAACCCGGGTTGTGCTCGTAGTTCATTCACCATTTGTGCCCAGGTGTAGGGATCTGAGAGCAGACCATGAACAAAGACAATCGGAATTTTGCCCGCTTGATACGGCTCCATCGTATGGAGCTTTCCTTCTCCCTGAGAGGACGCCGGATCGATGAACGCCGAGAAGTAATTCCGGTCCCCCGTACTTACCTGGTAGGCAATCGACGCCGAGATATCCCAAGCGATTTTGTAAGCCCGTTCAGCGACATGGATTTTTCGGATCCGCAAAGAATCGATCAACTCCAATTCGCCGCCGTTGTCTGCGGCGTCCTGACTACAGGTGGCGCAGCCAGCCTTCGGGCGCATCACTAGCGTTGCGTTGAACGCGGCTTGCGGAGGCAGGAATCCGTTCTCACATCCCTTACGGACGACAACCATCGGGACGCCTACGCCAGGACAATAGTATGCCTTGCGAAATTCATTCGTCTTGTACTTCCCAACCGGCTCGAGTCTTTGGAAGTCTTCGGCTTTCCACGGGAACCCGCGTTTCCTAATGGGGACGACGCGTTCATGACCACCTTCGTGAAGCGTCAGCCCAATTGCCGGATCAAGTCGTCCGAACCGCTGGCCCGCCTCCACGATTTTCCGAAGCGAAGACTTGTGCAACTGCGACGCCCTGGCGTTGCCGTCACAGGGAGACAACTCTTGCTGTGAGGTTAGTTGTGCCACCTGATAGTACAAGTCGACGCACTCAGCGGAGCACTTCGCTTCCAGGCAAACGGCGGAGGCATAGAGCGATTCCGCCTCAGCCAAGCTCTCACAGAACGCGACTTTTCTAGGCGTTGCGTAGACCGGTGGATACCACTTGATCGTCGTACCGAGACAACAACAACCCGACGAAGTGAGCATCCCGCCGAAACACAGCAGGAGCAGACAGAGTGAGGATTGAAGTCTTGTTGGGGACACGGCACTTAGGACGCTCAGTCTCGAGCGTCATGACATCCATGTCATCCCTTTTCAAGGATCGTAGCGATAAGAAATCGAACGTGAGGACATGCGATTGATCACACGTCCTCTTTGCTCATCGGCTCAAGCTTATCGGTAAGCCAAACTTTTCCGATCGAAGCCCACTTTGTCGACTATGACGATCGCATCAATCATCTGCGTCGGGCGGCGGAACTGCCGCTTCGCTTGCCGCGTCGGAGGAGGCCCCCGCATCACCGTCAGCCCCGGGGGCGACAGTCGCCGCAGGTGCTATTGGTGCGACGGGTTCTTTTGCTGCCTCAGGTGCAACCACTTGACCGGGTGCAACCAACGGTCTTCCTGCTTCGTCGACATCGTCATCCATACCCTTCGGTAAATGACCTGGCCCTGGTCGTGTCGAAGGTGGTAACGCCGTCACCGACATCGCGCTGTCCAGTGGATCGATACCCAAAGCTGCTTGCAGATCGGCCAGCGCCGTAAACCAGGCGCGTTGAGACTCCACCAACTTAATTTCGGATTCGTTGACCTTTGACTCCAGGAGATTGAGGTAGATC
>JBPCVD010000793.1:0-17052 GCA_051010815.1 Rubripirellula sp. | reverse complement strand
CGCGTCCGGCGGCTTTCTCCCAGCCGTGATGATGCGTTTATGAGGCGGGTCGACAAGAGCCCGACGGAGACGTAGAAGAAAGCCATACATTTTTCGTTTTGTGTTGTATGGTGGCTCGGTCACTGTGCGGCATTGCCTCGCTGCAGTGAGTCGTTCTCGTGAATCTTGGTCTACGTAGTCTTATTGGTGTCTCGGGGAGTCTGATCGCCGCGTCTTCGCTTCTTGCGCATCCCGGTCATGGCGAGCCTGGCGCGAATCATTATTGGGTGTCGTCGGAGCATCTGATGCCGCTTGCCGTTGTTGGTTTGGTTACCCTCGTGTCGGCGTGCTACGTGATTGCGAAGAGCGTCAAGACCGCCAATGGTTCAGCCTCGAAGTTCCGCTGAACCCAACCTTTAGGCCTTGCCTAGCAGCGACTGAAGCTCAGGCCAGGACCGCGTGTTCGCGACGTCTTCGCGGGTAAGCCCGCCGCGTCTAGCTTGCTTGATGCCAAACTGCATGACATCGAGTCCATCGATGGAGTGGGCATCGGTGTTGATCACGATGGGAATCTGCAACCGGCGAGCCGCCGCCAAATGCACGTCGTTAAGATCGAGGCGAGCCGGATTTGCGTTTAGCTCAAGTAGCATCTTGTGTTCTTTTGCAGCAGCCAGCACGGCGTCCATGTCTAAGTCGTAGGGTGGGCGACGGTTGAGGAGTCGTCCTGTCGGATGAGCGATGCAAGAGACGTACGGGTTTTCAATCGCTCCGAGAATTCGTTCTGTGATTTGGTCGCGTGGTTGCTTTTGCCCATAGTGAACGCTTGCCAGCACCCAGTCCGCTTCGGCAAGGCAGTCGTCAGGCAAGTCCATGCCGCCTGCTTCAAGAATGTCACACTCGATCCCTTTCAGTATGGTGAGGCGACCCTGGTATTCGTGGCGCACCTCTTCGATCATCGCCCATTGCTCGCGTAAACGATCGGCATCAAGTCCCATTGCCATCGAAACACGTTTGCTGTGGTCGGTGATAGCGATGTAACTCAGGTTTCGGGCAATCGCTGCGTCCGCCATCTCGCGTATGGTAGCTGTGCCGTCGGTCGCACTTGTGTGCATGTGTAAGTCGCCTTGTATGTCGGTGACTTCAATCAAATCAGGTAGCGAGGAATCGTTCGCCCACTCAAATTCTCGGCGGTCCTCTCTCAGCTCCGGTGCTATCCAGGGGAGTCCAATCGCGGCATAAACTTCGTCTTCGGTCGCGCCTGCGATTCGCTTCTCGTCATCCAACGAGAAAACGCCGTACTCGTTGATCTTAAGTCCCTGCTCCTTTGCAAGACGCCGAGTGTGGATGTTGTGGGCTTGAGAGCCGGTGAAGTATTGCAAAGCAGCGCCAAACTCGTCCGCTTCGACGATCCGCATGTCGACCTGAAATGCTTTTCCAACACGGATCGAAAGTTTGGTGTCGCCACGCGCGATGATCGTGGACCGATCCGGATAGGATTCTAAGTGGTCCATCGCGACTTGGCGGTCATTTGCGACCACGAGCAGGTCTAGATCACCTACGGTCTCACGTCCGCGACGGAAGCTTCCTGCCCATTCCATTTTGCGGATTGCATCGCATTTGCTCATGTGTTGGTCGATCGCATGCGCCAGCTGGTCAGCCTGAGACCAGTAGATTCTCTCCGCCGCAGTTTCAGCGATTTCCAATCCCTCAAGAATCGACTGTTCCGTCTTCGCCCCAAAGCCCTTGAGTCCCGCGATGAGCCCTTGCTGACAGGCCGAACGCAAATCGGCGAGCGACTGGATCTCAAGATCGCTCTGCAGTTTTGCTGCCTTCTTGGCGCCAAGGCCGGGGATCCGAGCCATCTGAATGACGACCTCGGGAACCTCTTTTCTCAGCTTCTCAAGCTGAGGAAGGCAACCGGAGGCCACGAGCGTTTGCGTCTTTTCAACCAGTGTTTTTCCGATGCCCGGTACGCTCGCGAGTTTCCTCGATGGATCCGCAAGGATCGCCGCGACCGACTCATCGAGATCTCGAATCGCTTTCGCCCCGTTGCGATACGCTCGAATGCGAAATGGGTTCTCGCCGCGAAACTCAAGTAAGTCCGCCATTTCTTCGAAGGTTGCTGCAATTGCGGCGTTGTCCATCTTGTTCCGTCGCCTTGAGTGCTGCAGGAAGGAAAACCTACAGCTTTACAAATGACGGACGTGCTGCGAAGAGGACAGCTCAGTGTGCAGAAGCATCCGCGTTTCGGCGCTGACTCGCACGCTGCCATATTGGACGCCGGATGGTAGGCAGGGGGAAACGCCAACGTGCGGTCAAGGACAGCTCTCGTCAGAGCTTGCCGCGACGACCTACCGATTGCGACAGGTCTTACTGGCCAAGACTGGTCCAAGTTGTATCCCGAGCCTGGTTGGCACGATGTGGCGCGGCTGAAGGTTGAGCTGAACCAAACTGATTTCGAGCTGGCGACGAAATACGATGGGAGACGCTAGTCAGGTCAGAAGGGTCGTAGCTAGGAGCGGGAAGAGCAGGCGTGCTTGGGGACGCTTGCGGAAATGGGTTGCTGGATGCAGGTGGGGCGGGGGTGACGGGAGCCATCGTGGTGTTGGGTGCTCGTCCAAATGGAGCGACATAGTCGGCTGGTGCGCGTATTGGCTGTGCCAGTCCGTAGCCGCCGCTCAACGATGCCGGATCGGAATGAGTGGGCTGCGTCGTGCGGTTCGGAATCATCGCGGTCGAGTCCTCGGCGTTTTGCAACTGCCAATAGGATGGTGGGCGATCGTTCGTCTTCTCGGAAGCTCCGGTCGACGTTTCTTCGGTCGGAGCCTTGTTCAGGCTGGGCTGACCGACAGGCGACGAATCACCGGTTGGGCTGGTCGGCGGCGCGATTGTGGGCGTGCTTGGGGGTGCTGCGGTCGTCGGGGGTGACGGTTGAGCCGGTGCGAATGTCGGTGGAGCCAGTGTGGGCGGCGATCCTGTCAACGGCGAAAGGTTGGATTGACCTGCTTGCGGATAACTTTGTCCTGCGGGCGGGATCGATGGAATGGGAACCGTCTGACGGTCTCCCGATCCAATCGCATTGACTTGTCCAACGCCGCCCGATGGAGCCGAGCCGAACGGTGTCGGAGTTCCAAACGCAGGCGTCTGTCCGTACGGCGTTGCATTGCAACTACTGTTTGCCGATGGACCACAGTTCGACGGACATGTGCTTGGCGGTGCGGCCGGTGATGAAGGCTGAAACGTAGTGAACGGAGTTCGCTGTACTTGCTGCTCGTATGCGGTGCAGGGCTGTTGAACCGTGACCGTTGTTCCCGTCGTGGGATTGAGAGAGGTCACTGGGCGATAGTACGTCACCGGAGCTCGGTAGTATGACGTCGTGTAGCTCGTACCGAAAAGCTTGCGGCAGAAGCTGCCGAAGCAGCCACCGCTGGGAGCCGGCGTGCTGGGGTACACCGGAGCGGGTGTGACTGCGACCGCTGTCGCTGGGATTCCCGTTGTGGCACCAACTGGCATCGGTTGGCTTGGGGGTACGGTTCCGGGGTAGGCGGCAACGTAGCCGGAGTTGGCTGCGCCATAACCAGCCTGGTAAGTCGCAGTAGGAAATGCGGACGCCGTGACCGGAGCGGTGGTGAGCGGGGCGCGAAATGACGTTTGAACGTTACCTGTGACGGGTTGGCCAGTGTAGACAGACGGATTGTCGTAGTAGGTTGGCCGCTGAGCTTGATAGGCACCGTTAGAAACGATCGGGTTTGCCGGTACAGTGGCAGACGAAGGGTCTACGCCCAAGTACGGAGTCGCCGCCGGCGTGTATCGGGACGAGTACGGTGCGTAAGCGGATCCGTAAGCGGTTCCGTAGGATCCGGCGACCGGGACCGACGCAGTCGCTGGAGCCGCGACCGCGGGAGCGTATCCAGCGGTGTAAGGCAGGCTGGTCTGTCCGTAGAGTCCCTCGGCATCACAAATTGATGCCGTGGCAAGAGTGGCGATGACCGTAAGGTGTGGGATCGAAAATCGCATCCACGTTTCCCGTGCAGGAGTCAGGAGTATCGGAGTCTCTGAGCGGACGCGATCTCTGGATCTGTCGAGCGTCCGTTGCAAGTGGACGCCTCAACAAGGCTTCAGTCAATCTTTCGTGATTGAACTTCATGACTTTGGAAATCTTTTCGGTCACGTGTTCTCTGGCTATGCGGGTTGCAACGGAATTTCAGTGCGACCGAAGCGACACGTGGGCACCTGAGATGCCGTATTCGCATTGCTTTCAATGGGTTTCAAGCCGCTCAAACCTTGGGAAGCTGTGAGGACTGCGGGAAATTGGCGGACCGCTTCGGGCGAGGTTTTGCGATCCCGAGAGAGCTGAGAATTGGCGCTTCGCGGCTTTGATGATCGAAGGGCTGGCGATTCCGTCTCGGGCGACCTTGCGGGGCGATGAGGTAGAAAGCTGTCCATGCGTGGCTGCTGCCAAGCTGACACGCGGCATCGTGCTAGCGTCCATCGAACGCCGGTGCTCTCATGCTTAAGTTCTTGTCAGCAAACGCCTTGCGTAATAAATTTCAGGTTCGGCACACGCATTGCTCAGAGAGCGACCCAACCGATGGTTTCTGCCACCGGTGCATCGAGAACGTCCAGCTGGGCGTCTGCCTGATCGGCGGCCGTCGGCTGTTACCCATACAGATCTTTCCATCCTTCTCGCTTGAGCGGCTCAGCGCTGGTCCGGTGAGAGAGCACTGACGAACCACAGGAGATTCACGTCGTGGCAAAGCAAATCGTGTTCGACGACGACGCACGGGGCCCACTATTGGCCGGCGTCAGCAAATTGGCTCGCGCCGTCCGCAGTACGCTTGGGCCTCGAGGACGGAATGCTGTCCTCGACAAAGGTTGGGGATCGCCGAAGGTCACCAAGGACGGGGTTACCGTCGCTGAGGACATCGAGCTAGATGACCCATTTGAGAATTTGGGTGCTCAGCTTGTCAAAGAGGCCGCCAGCAAAACCAATGACGTCGCGGGCGATGGCACCACGACGGCGACGATCCTGAGCGAAGCGATCTTCCGCGAAGGTCTCAAGATGGTTGCGATGGGCGCGGATCCGATGGCGCTTTCGCGAGGTATCGGCAAGGCTGTTGAGGCTGCGACCGGTCAGATCGCGAAGTTGTCGACTCCGATTCACGAGAAGAACAAGAGCGAGATTCGCCAAGTCGCAACGATCGCTGGCAACAACGATCCAGAGATTGGGGCCGTATTGGCAGACGCGTTCACCAAGGTTGGCAAGAACGGCGTGATCACCGTTGAAGAGGGCCGCTCGAACGAGACAACAGTCGACGTTGTTGAGGGAATGCAGTTCGACCGAGGTTTTCTGTCGCCACACTTTGTGACGAATCAAGACGACGTGAGTGTCGATTTCGAGGATTGTCACATCCTGCTGTTCGAGGAAAAGATCAGCAACAACAAGAAAATGATTCCTCTGCTGGAAGCGATCAGCAAGGCCAAGAAGCCTTTGCTAATCATTGCCGAGGATGTCGAAGGCGAAGCGCTCGCGACTCTTGTTGTGAACAAGATGCGTGGCATTCTCTCGGCATGTGCCGTAAAAGCTCCTGGATACGGAGATCGTCGAAAGGCGATTCTCGGTGACATCGCAGTTCTGACCGGCGGCAAGGCCGTCTTCAAGGACTTGGGAATCGACCTTGAAAGCGTAAAGATGACCGACCTCGGTCGCGCCAAGAAGGTTCGAGTGACCAGCGAGGCAACCACGATCGTCGGCGGTGGCGGAAAGAAGGCCGACATCGAGAGTCGCGTTGAGCAGATTCGCCGGGAAATCGATCAAACCGAAAGCGATTACGATCGCGAGAAGTTGCAGGAACGTCTTGCCAAGTTGGCTGGTGGTGTTGCACAGATCAATGTTGGTGCAGCGACCGAGACCGAGATGAAAGAGCGAAAAGCTCTCATCGACGATGCTCGAGCAGCAACGCAGGCAGCTTTGGAAGAGGGCATCGTGCCAGGTGGTGGAACAACCTTGCTTCGCTGTCGCAAGGCGGTTGAGAAGCTTGAGAAGGAAACCGAAGGTGATGAAAAGCTCGGGATTCGAATCATTCGAAATGTGCTCGATAACCCGCTGAAGGCGATCGCTGACAATGCCGGATTGGACGGGGCGGTGGTTGTCAATCGCGTTGTTCAAATGAAAGGCAAGACCGAAGGCTACGACGCAAACGCAGAAAAGTACTGCGACTTGCTTGCTGCCGGCATCGTTGATCCTGCCAAAGTCGTCCGCACTTCTCTCACCAATGCGGCAAGCGTCGCTTCTCTGCTCCTGACAACCGAGTCTCTCGTGACAGAGATTCCCGTTGAGGATGAGCCAGAAGGTGGCGACCATCACCATGACCACGGCATGGGCGGTGGCATGGGCGGCGGCATGGGTGGCATGGGCGGAATGGACATGGGTGGCATGGGCGGAATGGGAGGCATGGGCGGCATGATGTAATGCCGCGTACTGCTCGCTCCCGTTATCAACACTTAATCAATCAACACTCAACTCATAAGAAGAATATTTAGTCATGGCAAAACTCAATCTCCGTCCACTGGATGATCGCGTTGTGGTTCAGCCCAGTGAAGCCGAAGAGACAACCGCGGGCGGTATCGTTCTTCCCGATTCGGCCAAAGAGAAGCCTCAGCGTGGCACGATCGTTGCCGTTGGCCCAGGAAGGCTGATGGACAGTGGCAGTCGCGGCGACATGAGTGTCACCGTTGGCGACACCGTCATTTACGGCAAGTACGGCGGAAGTGACATCGAAGTGGATGGCCAGGAAATGAAGATCCTGCGCGAGAGTGACATTCTCGCCAAGGTTCTCTAGGCCCGAATCGATCTGCACGGCTCGGTTACCGACTGAGCCGCTTGGTTGCAAACAATACATTTAAAGAGGAATTCTCTCGTGGCAAAACAACTTCTATTTGACGATCACGCTCGATCGCGAATGATGATGGGCGTGGACAAGTTGGCTGATGCTGTCGCAGTGACGATGGGGCCGACTGGTCGCAACGTGATCATCGACAAATCCTTCGGCGGTCCAACCGTTACCAAAGATGGTGTGACGGTCGCCAAGGAAATCGAATTGGAAGACCGATTCGAGAACATGGGTGCGAAGCTGGTAATCGAGGTTGCTCAGAAGACGAGCGACCTGGCCGGCGACGGAACGACGACGGCTACTGTCCTTGCTCGTGCGATCTTCAAGGAAGGTCTTCGCAACATCGTGGCGGGTAGCAATCCAACCGCGATTCGTCGTGGAATTGACAAGGCTGTTGCTGCAGCGACTGAGAAGCTTGTTGAAATGGGCCGTCCCGTGAAGGACAAGCAGGAAGTCGCCAACGTTGGTGCGATTTCAGCGAACAACGACTTCGAGATTGGTGGGCTACTTGCGGACGCGCTTGAGCGAGTCGGCAAAGACGGCGTCATCACCGTCGAAGAGGGAAAAAGTCGTGACACGGAAGTGAATTACGTTGATGGGATGCAGTTCGACAAGGGCTACATCTCACCCTACTTCATCACCGATCCCGGCACGATGGAAGCGGATCTCGAGAATGCACTTGTACTGCTCTACGAGAAGAAGATCAGCAACATTCGTGATCTCGTACCACTGCTTGAGAAGTCAGCTCAAACGGGACAGCCGTTGCTGATCATTGCCGAAGACGTTGATGCAGAAGCATTGACGTTGTTGGTCGTGAATAAGCTTCGCGGGACCTTGAACGTTTGCGCTGTGAAGGCTCCAGGTTTCGGTGACCGTCGAAAGGCAATGTTGGGCGACATTGCAACGCTCACCGGCGGAACGCTGATTAGCGAAGACCTTGGAATTCAACTCGAGAATGTGACTCTTGAGCAGCTCGGTCGGGCAAAGAAAGTCACCATCGACAAGAGCAACACGACGATTGTTGAAGGTAGCGGAAAACGGGCCGACATCGACAAACGCGTCGGTCAGATCCGAGCTCAAATCGAGCAGTCCGACAGCGAGTACGACAAGGAGAAGTTCCAGGAACGTCTCGCCAAGTTGGCCGGTGGCGTCGCTGTGATCAGCGTGGGTGCTGAAACGGAAGCCGAGATGAAGCAGACGAAAGCGCGTCTTGAGGATGCGTTGCACGCAACTCGCGCTGCGGTGGAAGAGGGAATCTTGCCTGGAGGCGGAGTGGCATTGGTTCGCTGCCGCGAGGCGGTTGCCAGCGTCAAGTCTTCTCCTGTGAAGGATGCCGACGGAAAGACGATTGTGTCAGCAGCCAAAGGCGATGAGAAGATCGGAGTCGACATTGTGCTTGGTGCGTTGGATTCCCCGATGCGTCAGATCGCAGACAACGGTGGAATCGACGGTAGCGTCGTCGTTGATGAAGTTAGCCAGAAAGCAACCAACATCGGCTACAACGCGAATACCGGCGATTACGTTGACATGCTGAAGTCCGGTGTCATTGATCCCGTCAAAGTGGTTCGCACGGCATTGGCAAATGCAGGCAGCATCGCCGGATTGCTGTTGACGACTGAGGCACTTGTGACGAACTTTGAAGCTGAAGACAAAGAGCGTCGTCAGGTTGAAGGCGTCGTCTCTTAGGTCGAGCCGTTCGAAGACCACTGCTGGTTGACCATGCACTTCCGCGACTCACTCAATCTGTGAGTCGCAAGTGAACCGGTCGCCTTGCGTTTGAGAAACAGAAACGGGTCGCTCGCCATTGGGCTTGCGACCCGTTTTGACTAAGTGAAAGGCAAATCTGAAATGGCCGAAAAGATCTGCTACTACGAAGTGCTCCGGATTGAACGGACTGCTTCCAAGGGAGAGGTCGACCGTGCCTATCGCAAGCTTGCGATCAAGTTTCATCCGGACAGTAACCGAGATGATGAAGACGCCGTCGAGAAGTTCAAGGAAGCAACCGAGGCGTACGAGGTTCTCAGCGATGCTGAGAAGCGAACACGGTACGACCAGTACGGTCACTCAGGTGTCGACGGCGTGCATCAGTTTAATGATGTTGAAGACATCTTTGAAGCGTTCGGCGACATGTTCGGTGGAGGCATGTTCGGCGACCTTTTCGGAGGTCGCGGAGGCGGAGGTGGTGGTCGACGAAGACGCTCAAGGAAAGGGGCGGACATTCGTTGTAACGTCACGTTGACCTTGGAAGAGGCAGCTCGTGGCGTCGAGAAAGACATTTCGTTTCGCCGGCGTGTCCGTTGCGAGACTTGCGCCGGTAGCGGTGCCGAGCCCGGGAGTCAGCCCACCGCCTGCAACACTTGCGGTGGCCACGGACAGGTGATTCAGTCGGCAGGCATTCTGCGAGTGCAAACGGCTTGTCCCAACTGTTCCGGGTCGGGCAAGCAAATCAGCCAACCCTGCGGTGATTGCCGTGGTAGTGGCTTGCAAAACAAGAAGGCCGAATTGACGGTCACCATTCCCGCGGGTGTGGACGACGGGATGCGCGTTCGCGTTCCTGGTGAGGGAGAGGCAAGTCCTGATGGAGGTCAGATAGGTGATTGTTACGTGTTCATCACGGTCCGACCTCACGACCTGTTCAAACGTGATGGCTCACACCTGATTTTGCAGCTTCCAGTCTCCTATAGCCAAGCCGCACTGGGGGCGGAAATCGAGGTTCCTACGCTGAGCGGCCCGCACGAACTGAGAATCGAGCCTGGGACCCAAAATGGGGATGTGTTCACACTGCGTGGGCAGGGAATCGTCGATCCCAGGGCAGGGCGAACAGGCGACCTGCTTGTGCAGGTGTTCATCGAAGTGCCAAAGAGACTGAACGCGGAACAAGAAAGGTTGTTGCGTGATTTGGCTGACCTCGACCACGAATCAGTATTACCACACCGAAAGTCGTTCCTGGAGAAACTGCGGACGTTCTTTGATCCTGATACACAACCGCAAGAATCATGAGTGATGAAATGAATCGAGAAGATGGCCAGTCCAACGACCTGTCGCCCGAAGATCAATTGGATGCGAATCGCGAGGAAGCGGTCGATGAGGTTTTCGAGTCGCGTGATGAGGAAATGGACCGCCTACGGGCGACCGCTGAGGAAGCGGACAAGCGTGTCTTGATGGCACAGGCGGAGGCCGAGAACTTCCGCAAACGCATGCGCCGAGATTACGAAGATCAAATCAAGTTCGCTTCCGTGCCACTCGTCGCTGACGTTTTGGAAGTCCGTGACAATTTGCTCCGAGCACTCGTCGCCGCCGAAAACTCCGCTGACTCCGCTGGATTGAAGGAAGGCGTCGCCATGGTCGCGAAGCAGTTGGATGACACGCTTGCGAAATACGCGATTCTTCAAATCCCAGCCGAAGGTGAGCTATTCGATCCGAACTTTCATGAGGCGATTTCCCAGATGCCGAGCGATCAGCCCGCTGGAATGGTCGCGCACGTTGCCCAGTCGGGATTCCAGATGCATGACCGTGTCGTGCGACCAAGTCAGGTGGTCGTCAGCACAGGGCCGGCGACGGAGTAGCATTGAGGCTCGAGGCACCGGTAGATCCGGACGTGTTCCTTGGCTCGATGATCTCCGGTCGAATTCCTTTACGCCTGAACGACATACCAAAGGATGCCGCAATAGTGGCACGCGGCGCCGGCCATGACGGCGAGGTGCCAACAGGCATGCAGGTAACGCAGTTTCCCGTCGTTGACTAGAAATACGACTCCGACGGTGTAGAGAACTCCGCCGACGAACATGCTGGTGATGAGTTCTGCTGGAACATGGGGAGCCAGTGGGATTGCCGGTAGCCATCCCAGCAGAAGGTAGGAAACCGTGCCGATGGAGTTGACGCGATGCTTGAGCGCAACCTTGTGAAGAAAGCCCGCTGCGGCCGCGATCCAAATCGCCCAGAGCAAAGGGGTGCGAGTAGAATCCGAAGCGTAGTAGAACGCGATGGGAGTGTACGTTCCCGAAATCATGGTGTAGATCATAGCTTGATCCCACGCTCGCATTTTATCCAGTAGTGGCTGACGCCGAACAACGTGCGACAGAGTTGAGCATAGGAACGTGCCGAATACCGATGCAGCGTAAGCGCCGCACGCGATGGCGAGGCCCTCGCTTTTGGAAAGGGCGGAGATGACCAAGTGGGCGCCCAAGAACAAGCTACCCAGTGCGCCCAGCCCATGTGTTAACGCATTTGCCCACTCCTGATCCAGTTGCAATGGCGCGTCGCCATGGTCAGACAACTGCGTTACTTCAGTCTCTGGTGTCACGGCAGCGAAACTCTCCGATGGGCCTGCTTTGGTCACTTGGTTAACCAGCCTTGGCTATCCAGCCATTTTTCGCAAAGCGATGGCCAGGCATCGGTGGGCTGACCTGCTTGCCTCGCGCCGAATCCGTGTCCGCCTGATGCGAACACATGCAGCGAAGCAGGAATGTTGTGGCTCCTGAGGTGACCAAACAGAGTCACGCTACTCATGCAAGTCACACGGTCGTCTGCGGCGTGGGCGAAGAACATCGGCGGTGTTTCGTCGGTGACGGCAATGTCTTCAATCAACTCCGTCCGATCGTCATCCTTCACAAGCCAAGCGGGGTAAACCAGGACTGCAAAATCTGGTTTGACGCTGCCTTGATCGTATTGATCGACTGGTTCATAGAGGCGACGACTGGCCGTGGCAACTCTCGCGGAGGCGTTTCCTCCGGCTGAAAAACCGAGCACGCCGATTCGCGTCGCAGAA
This sequence comes from Rubripirellula sp., assembly GCA_051010815.1. Taxonomy (GTDB): domain Bacteria; phylum Planctomycetota; class Planctomycetia; order Pirellulales; family Pirellulaceae; genus Rubripirellula. The sequence continues at coordinate 5,412 of JBPCVD010000793.1, read as the reverse complement.
ACGCCTTCGATGCCGCCGTTGCGGAGAATTCCGATGCTGCGTTGAAGGTCTTGGACCGGTGCCAGCCACTTCTCGGGTTCGGTCCGAGTCGGAACCCGGTATTTCACGACCACTGCCGTGATGCCAAGTTCCTGCAGCCAAGTGGCGATTTCACTACCCTCCAGATCCCATGCCAGAATCGAATAGCCTCCGCCTGGCGCAATCAAGACGGCGGTGTCGACGGAAGCACCATTCTCGGGCGAATATACGTGCAGTTCTGGTGTGGAAACATTCCCGAGCCGGATCACGCGACGATCTGCAACCTTTCCGCCCGAAGGTTCCGTCGTGTCAGCCTCTGCTGCTGCCGGCGCGTTCCACTGCGGTGGATGGTCGGGCCAAATTTTCACAACCTGGCTTGGCTTGGGCATGTCCAAGGAACTTGGCTCGTCAGCAGAAACGGGGTGCTGGCAGATGAATGCAATCCATGTAACGGCTGCGAATTGCGACAGCATTCTGCGAACGAGCGACGTTGGTGGTGCATGCATGAGAAGTGAGCTATCGAGGAAGTGATATCGTGAGAAAGCAGTTGCTTGCAACAGACCAATACATTCTCGGCGTCTTCCCTCATTTCTATCAACCCTACGATGATTTGGATCATTTACATTGAAAGCCGTGGTCGTTTGCACGGGCAGCTTTCGGCAAAGGGGCATTGGGGGATCATGAACAGTCGAATCGGCACGGCTTTGAGTGGAGCGGAGGGTTTCGCGGCACGTCTCGTGGACCGTTCCCAGTTGCTCACTTCCAAGGGGGAACCGTGTCGGTATTTATCGGTGACGGAATCCCATTCCCTCTCTTCGCAGCTAGTGGAACAGCTTGCCGATGTCCGACTGGTTGCGTTGACTTCAAGCCGATTGGGCCATTCGCCCCTGCTTCATCGTCACGCGGGTCGGGGTGTAGTCCGAGCCGCGCTGGCCTGCCGACATTCGGGTGCGTCGATGCTTGTGGCCACGGGGTCGGCGATTGAACCGTGGGCGGAGAGAGCAGCCGAACTATTCTCTGTGCCGCTGCTTCGACTGGCCGTTGACGGTCAACCGCGATCTTCCGAGGCAGACCTCGTCGCGAGCCACAAAGGTAATCATCAACTTCATAGCGATGGATTGGTGATCGCAATCGCAGATCAGGTTGACGCCCCCTATGTGCGATTGCAAGGTCGCATCATGGGATGTTTGCTAAGACGTCTCAAGTCCCTCGGCGATGCCACAACACATGTGGGAGTCACGAAAAAGAAGGAGTGCGCAGGACGGCGACTGATCGCTGCGGGTGCGGTCGGCTGGTATCCAATGATGCCTGCGTGTGCTTCGTCGGATAAGCCGCGCAAGAATGTGAAGTCAGAGGACGGCGACGCGCTCGGAGACGCGGGCACAAACGCCCGAAGTCCCAATCAATTCGAAGGCCAACTTACTTTCGCGCCAGCACAGACAGAGGTTTGGACGTCGGTTCGCGGCGAATGGCTGATTCATTGCACTCGCGGCTGCACGAATCTTTGGCCGAATGAAACGCTTCAGCAGTATCGTGACACGGTTTTGCTGGGTGATGAGCGGCACGCCGATCGCGGGCCGCTTGAGACGCTCGAGCGAATCATTCGGATGCGACGATTGCTTGCGTCCGCGATTACGAGCAAGCAAAAGTACCCAGTCGTTTGCCTCTCTGAACTCGCCCTGGAAGAGTTGTTGCGGCAGCGGTGTTACCGTTCGCACCTCCATCGTTGGGACTATGAACCGTACGGTGTTGCACTCAGACTCAATTCGGCGAAAGCTGCGGGGGCGCGTCCTGTGATTTACGGGAATCGTGCCAATTTTGAGTCAATTTCCGAGGAAGACAAGTACCGCTGTCATCCGATCGGCACCGCGAACGATTGGTCCAAGGAAAGGGAATGGCGATTCCCGAGAAGTGTCTCGCTTGGCAAATTCGCGGATTGCGACGTCCGCGTCTTTGCGAGGGATAGCGCCGAGGCTCGAGATCGACTGCGTCACTGCCCTTGGAAAGTCTGCTGGCTGCGAGGTCTTGATCAGGCGTGAGCTGCGAACATTGCGTGCCGACGGCGTGTCAAAACTTTGCAAGCGGGTATAATTCGTTGTTGACGAAAATGGTGATTCGTTGGAATTTCGATGCGATGAGCGACTCTGGCTGCTCGCGTCCACAGTCACCTATTTCTCAGGCACCCACATCCATCGTTCGTCGCAAGTATTAGGTCGAGTACGTTGACAACCGACAATCTGGTTACGCTGAGTGACAATCCATCGGCAATTCATGAACTGGCCGCGTACAAAAGTTTGGAGCCAGCGGAGCTTAGCCAGCGCATCAATCTGGTGAGGCAGCAATTCGGTGAGTCGCTGATGATCCTCGGTCATCACTATCAGCAGGATGAGGTGATCGCCCACTCTGACCTTCGCGGGGACAGTTATCAGTTAAGCCAAATGGCGAGCGAGAGCAAGTCGTGCAAGACGATTGTGTTCTGCGGCGTCCACTTCATGGCGGAAACGGCTGACATCCTGGCCAACCGCCCCCAGAAGCTTGCGGAGCGTGATGGAAATCGCGTTACGGTGATCTTGCCGGATATGGCTGCTGGTTGCAGCATGGCGGATATGGCGGGCATCGCCCAAGTCGAGGCTGCCTGGGAAGATATGTCGGAGGTGGTCGATACGGAGGAAATCATTCCCGTCACGTACATCAACAGCGCGGCCAGCCTGAAGGCATTCTGTGGTCGGCATGGTGGCATCGTCTGCACCAGCAGCAATGCGAAGGCGGTCATTGAATGGGCATTTGAACGTGGACGCCGGGTGTTGTTCTTCCCTGATCAACATTTGGGGCGGAACACCGCGCTCACAATGGGAATCGAAGAGTCAGAGATGCCGGTATGGGATCCCTATGCACTGGACCTTGGCGGGAATGAAGAGGAGGCAATCAAAAAGAGTCGCGTCATTCTTTGGAAGGGTCACTGCAGTGTCCACCAGATGTTTCGCGCCGAACATGTCGCCACGTTTCGCAAACAGCATCCTGGTATCAAGATTCTTGTGCATCCAGAATGCCCGAGAGAAGTCAATGATCTTGCAGATGTTTCAGGCAGCACGGGCAAGATCATCGAGACGGTCAAGAATAGTCCTGCCGGAACCAAGTGGGCGATTGGCACTGAGTTGCATCTGGTCAATCGGCTTAAGGCAGAGTATCCCGAGCAAGAAATCCACTTTCTTAGTCCGGTCGTTTGCATGTGCGCCACGATGTACCGGATCGATCTTCCTCATCTCTGTTGGACGCTCGAGAATCTTCGAGACGGAGCGATCGTTAACAAAATCGAAGTCGATCAAGAAACGAGCGAGTGGAGTCTGATCGCGCTGGAACGCATGCTCGCGGTGCGATAGCGGGCATGGGATCAATGCCGCGTTGGTAGTAACCAAAGAAATTGTGGAGACAAGAAATGGAGGATCAAGCGAGCTTTTTCGTTGGCTGGGGAACCTTGTCGTTGATCAATGCTGGTCTCGCACAATCACAGGGCCGAAGCGGGCTGATCTGGTGCTTGTTGTCGCTACTTCTGGGGCCGATTGCAACGTTACTGATCGTCGTGTTACCCCGCGAGACTTCTTAGGTTGCCGCGATTGCTGACTGGAGCGGAATGCACCGCTTCAATTGGCGGCGGCTTTCTTCTCCTCCTCCGAGGCGATCATGGTCGACATGATTTCATGCAGAGAAACGGTAATGTCCCAGTTGGGATAGTGTGAGCGCAACTTCGTTAGATCACTGATGTAGCAGATGTGATCCCCTTTGCGATTCTCGTCGGAGAGTTGATAGTCGATCCGATGGCCGCCGATCTCGTGAATTAACTCAATACATTCCAGCACGCTTGCGGCGTTCTCCCGACCGCCGCCGATGTTGTAGACCTCTCCCGGCCGCGGAGCCTTAGCGAACGCTTCGAACGCGCGGACGACATCGCTGCACTCGATTTGATCGCGAACTTGCTTTCCCTTGTATCCAAAAATCGTATAGGGTTTCTGGTGGACGGCGACGTGGACCAGGTAACTCAAGAAGCCATGAAGCTCTACGCCGCTGTGACTTGCCCCAGTCAGGCAACCGCCGCGAAAGATGCCTGTCTTCAAGCCAAAGTACCGACCATATTCCTGCGCGAGCACATCTGCTGCCGTTTTCGACGCACCGAATAGCGAGTGCATCGTCTGATCAATTCGACAGTCTTCCCGAATACCGCCGAAATCGGATTCGTTCGCATACTCCCAACGCGTCTTCAGTTCCTTTCGCGGGATCTCATTGGGGGCATCCCCATAAACCTTGTTCGTGCTCATGTGGCAGAACACAGCTTCGGGGGCGAACTGTCGTGTGGCTTCCAATAGATTGAGTGTGCCGTTCGCGTTAACTTCGAAATCGAGAAACGGAATATCAGCCGCACGATCATGAGAAGGTTGTGCAGCACAGTGCACGATGAGATCGGGTGTGGCGCTTCGAAAGAGGTCAAAGATCGCTTCGCGGTCACGGATGTCGATGTTGACCGTGCGAAAGTTGTGCGTTTGCCGCTCGAGTTGCGACCGATTCCATTCCGTGCTTCCCGAAGGACCGAAGAAGGTCGCACGCATGTCGTTGTCGATCCCGATCACCTCATCGCCTGCGGCGTCCCAGTGGCGCACGGCAGCGGACCCAATCAAACCGCTCGAACCGGTGACAATGACGCGCATGAGATGACTCCATTCAGCGAGGGGGCACGCCATTTCTCTCAAGATGGCGAAAACAAGCATGTACTACGATCACCAAATTTCGCAGAGTCCCGTGTTTGACGCAACCTTGACGGTCAACGCAAGGAGAATCGAGTTAGTCGACACGAGATAGAGCTGGCGGCGTATCGATCTGTCTTTCGCTTGACGTGGCAACCGGGCACGAAGAGCACCCGGCTCGTGATCAACTTTGGTTGTGGCCGGGGACGAGAGATAAAGGAGTTATTCCTCGCATTTGCACAGGCGAATCCATGTGATGACGGCACAGGTTCGGGAACTCTCGCAGAATGAACGAGAAGGATTCTCTAGCGAATTCGCAAGCAGCCTTTACTTGGGAAGCTTGCCGCCACGCGTTTTCTGTCTCTACAATCAAAGGCCCGGAAAAGAGTGCCTCAACAAAAGCCCTCATGGTGAAGCCACCCGAATACGAACGCGGAAGCTATCGGCTGCAAGTTCGCCTACCCCAAAGAATGGCGGGATGATATCGCGACCGAAGCGAAGAAGCAGGGGGGCAACGCTTCCGAATACTGCCGCCAGGCTATCTTTGAACAGCTGCCGAAGAAGGTTCAAGCCAAGCTTCCCGAAGTCAAATAAGGTCGCCCGAAGAAGGAAGGCTGATGACCGATGAATCGGAATCGAATCGCGATTACTTCCCCCG
>JBPCVD010000792.1:0-4153 GCA_051010815.1 Rubripirellula sp. | reverse complement strand
GACCGATTGCGTGGTCGCGGCATTGAGATGCGAGCAGACGACCGCGCCGCCAAGTCCATCGCCGATGCGTTGCCAGCGACCGAGGATGATTGGTCGACGGAGTACCTGGGGCCGACGATTAGCATCGCTGTCGTCAATTCGGTTCAAGAGGCTGCCGAGCACATCAATCGCTATGGATCGCATCACACCGATGCCATCGTGACATCAAATATTCAGGCGGCCAACGAATTCACGACCAAGGTCGATAGTTCGGCGGTGATGGTGAACGCCAGCACCCGCTTTAACGATGGGGGTGTGTTTGGATTGGGGGCGGAAATCGGGATCTCCACCGATAAATTCCATGCTCGTGGGCCCTGTGGGCTGCGGGAACTCACCACTTACAAGTACATCGTTCAGGGCGAGGGCCAGGTACGGGAATAAGCTTCGGCGACGGAGCAGACACGAAGTCGGCAGCACACAATAGGCAGGGGCATTGCCCCGCACAGGAAGCGAAGGGACGAAGGATATGTCCGATGAATCATTGAGTCAGAATCAGGTTGAGAGTCTGCTCAAGGCAATGGAAACGGTGGAGGGCGGACCGCCCAAGCCTCATGCGTCAAAATTCACGAGCGACAAAACGCCTGTGATGGGAGGCGGTCCCAATGGTCATGGCGGCATGGTTGGGTCAGGCGCTCGTATCACAGCCTACGATTTCAAACGCCCGGAGCGTGTCGGCAAGGAACAGATGCGTGCGATGCACTCGTTGCACGAGGCCCTTGCCCGAAACTTTGGTGCGGCGGTGTCTGGCATGCTCCGCACGATGATCGAAGTCAAGTTGCTGAGCGTCGATCAGTTGACCTACAGCGAGTTCGTGTTCAGCTTGGACAACCCCAGTTGTTTCAATGTGCTCAAGCCCACGCCACTCAATGGGAACTGGATTCTCGACATTGCTCCAGCGTTGTCGTACGCCATCATCGACCGAATGCTTGGTGGTGATCCGAATCCGAACGACACAATTCGTCGACCTCTGACAGAAATCGAAAATCGTTTGATTGGACGTGTGGTCGAAACGTTCTTGTTGCAATTGAAGAATGCTTGGGAAAACATCATTGAGCTCGAGCTTGATGTGGTCAGCGTCGAAAGCAATCCTCAGCTTGTTCAAATCGTTCCTCCCAACGAAGTCGTGATCCTGGTCGGGTTCGAGGTTTTGTTGGGCAAGAATCGTGGCATGCTGAATCTTTGCATTCCGTTCAACACCATTGAAAATTACAACTCGAAACTTTCACGCAACGGTTGGGTCGGGTACGGCAAAGGTACGCCAACGGAAACAACGCGTGGCAAGATCACGAGCAGCGTCGACCGGGCGCCGGTCGACATTGTCGTGACGCTTGCCCGTTCCAAAATTCGAACAGGCGATCTGCTTGACTTGTCTGTCGGCGACATCATCACCACCGAAAAGGAGGTCAACGATCCGCTGGAACTAGCGGTTCAGGATGTCCCCAAGTACAACGCGCACCCGGGTGCCTTCAAAGGCAAGAAAGCGGTCCGCATCGATACGATGATCGAAAAAACAAATCCGCCGACCGCGGGATAATCGTCTCCGGTCAGACGCGAAAAGCTGACGATGGGCACTTTTTCGGCACCCGGAACCGAGTTGATTCAGGTCAATCTGAGGTGCGTCCGTCCGCAATCGGGCTGGGAGAGGCGCGGCGAGGATCGGGCTGGGTGAGCTTCGCGGCGATCAGACTGAGCTGCAAATCGGTGGCCGCAGAATTGACCTCAAAGCGGCCGAGCCGAGTCCCAAGCAGTTTGGGATGGATTGCCGAGGCGGCGGAGATTGCGACCGTAGGGCCGCCACCACGAACCCCCTGACGAGCCACTCTGGATTGGCAGAGAGGTGTGTCCGTCAGGTGAGCGATCGCGGCGAACAGACTTTGAGAGGGTTCAGAGGATGGGCCTCAGTCTACCTGAGGCCGCCGTGTGTCCCTCGAAGTACTCTGTGTGACCAGAGTACCGAAAACCGGAGCCAAGCGGCTCAGATCATTTCCTTGAGGCCCTTGAGAGGGCGGATGGTCAGCTTCTTGCTGGCTGGCTTTGGCTTGAGCCAGATTTCGGTACCGTCAGCAGGGTTGCGGCCCTTACGCTTTGGCTTGGCTGGCACGTCCTTCAGGACGATTTTGCAAAGACTCGGAATTGCGAACTGACCGGGACCACCTTTGGAGATCGCCTTTTCGATCTCACCAGCCAACGCATCGAAAACGGCGGCGACGTCCTTCTTGGACAGCTCTGTCTCTTCTGCGATGTTGGCCAGAATCTGGGTTTTGGTTGGCGCCTTCAGTGCAGCTTTTGCCATTGGGGTGAACCTTCTGTGTTGAGTGATTTGGGTCGTTTGGGGCGTGATTAACGCAAGCCCGTGATTGCTAAGGGCAAAGTGTTATGTGCGTCACATGATCCGTGCAACCCGGCTTTGGCTAAAAAACCCCACGTTTTTCGGGGTTTTTTGCTCTGGGGTTGACGTCTCGCCGCGAGCCTGCTTGCTCAAAACGCTTCTAGCGGCGCGCGACCAAGCCTCATAGAGAGAGGCGGAAGTGACCGCGATCGCGGTCACACTTGGGCAACCGCGTGCCTTCGAACAGCGGCAAATGGCTTACAGATTACCGCCCAAAACGGCGTCAATCGCGTTTTCGTCCAAAGCTTCACGGCTCTCGGCGACGTCGTCGCCTGCGGACTGAACGATGGTCAATTCCTCGGCAACATTTTGCATTGCGTCGTCGACCGGTTCCGATCCGTTGGAGACGTTGTTTTGCTCGTCTTGAGTCAACGATTCGCCGACCCAGACATCGCCTTGTTCTGTCGCCAACACGGCTGCATCGGTACGTGTCGAAACCTCGTCCGAGGCGGGAACGAAGACGTCTGCTTGTGTGACAGCCGCAGTCACGACTGATTCCCCTTCGGCTTGGACATCGCCCACGGTGAGTTGCGAAAGCGTTTCGACCTGTTCGCCTTCACCCTCTCCAGCGACGAACTCGCCTTCGGCACTACTGACATCGTTGAACGTCACTTCAGATTCGTCCACATTGATTTTTATCAAGCGAACACCGTCAATCACGGCTCGTGTCTCGACACGGGCGTCGTCAACCGTGGCCAAAGAGGCTTCCACGTCGCGAACCGTGGTGGATCCGGAGTCAGAAGTGATCAGCTGTCCGCGAACCGAGAGGTTCATCCCGTCACTGTCCAATTCGACGACGGGAGCGGCCAAGTTTGCATCAGCCGATGGAACTGCAAACGAGCTTGTTTCACCTGGTGAAACGGCCGCAAATACGGAGCGTGCGGGGGCAGAACCGAGCCAATCTCGAATCGAGAGGAACTGTGCCTTCAACCGACCGATTTCTGCATCCACCGTGCTGTCGCCCGCATCGGCAAGGCTCTCGACAGCGATTTGTCGTGGCACTTCCGCGTTCTGCAGGAATGGGTTCGCTGGAATTTCGATCACGTAGCTACCGGGAAGCAACGACATGAAGGCGGCACTGTCTTCGGTGTAGGTCAATGGCACCTCGACGGTGTCGCCAATGATCGAAGTCCCGCGGAGCATGATGCCATCGATGCGGGGCATGCTGAGCGACTGATCAAAGGTCAGCGTGATGGACCGTTCGGTGTAGTCCGAGACCACAATCGTGATCGTAGCCGTGGAGGTTTCGCCGCTTCCATCGGCAACGGTGTAGGTAACCGTATCGGTACCAATGAATGAGTCGGATGGGGGTGTGTAAAAGATCGACTGTGTACCCGAGTCGATTGTGATGGTTCCGCCTTGGGTCGAGTTTTGCGGAGCCGTGACGGTAAGCGTCTCGCCACTATCGACGTTGGCGGGCAGATCGGACAATCCGAAAATCTGTTGTTGCGTGGTGTCGCGGCCGACGTTGGATGTCAGGTCGATCGCGGGTGGAGCGTCGTTGTCAGCCGTGACCGTGAAAGTCACTGTCCCCACCGCGATTCCACCGCCGCTGTCGCGAATGGTGTAAGTCACTTGCTCCGTCCCATTGAAGTCAGGTGCAGGAGCGTACAGGAACTGGGTGCCATCGTCGCTGATTCGCACCGAACCGCCCGCACTTGGAACGCCGACGGAATCGAGTTCAAACGTCTGGTTGTCGACGTCGCGTGTGTCGTTGGCAAGGAC
>JBPCVD010000791.1:0-8961 GCA_051010815.1 Rubripirellula sp. | reverse complement strand
AGGATCGACGACGGCCAGGTTACCGATCACCGCACCATCACTATTTTCCGCAACACTACTGTTATCGAGAGTGATGTCAGTGGGAGCTTCATTAACCCCAGAGACGCCGATCACAAAGCCTTCGTTGTAACTCAGCCCTGCACCCGACTGATCGGTCGTCGTGATCGTCAGATTGACCGTGGGCTCCGTTTCAAAGTCGAGTGATTGACCTGCTTTCAACCTGAGCTGCGTCCCAACGATTTCGAATCGCGCGTCATTCACGCTCCAGGTGTGACTGTCTCCGATGTCAGGATCGACGACGGCCAGGTTACCGATCACCGCACCATCACTATTTTCCGCAACACTACTGTTATCGAGAGTGATGTCAGTGGGAGCATTGTTGCCACCGGAGTCAACGTACTCAAATGCGCCCATGTCGACATTTGAATCTCGAACAACGCTTCTCTGGTCTTCGGTCGGTGCCCCAATGCTGGATCCCGCGTCGATTGCCAAGTTTCCGGCCAACAGGGCATGAGTTTCGGTATGGCCGCCATTGTCTTGAAGCGCGCCTAGCGTTGACATGAAGCTGGAAACGCTTTGCAGGTCTCCAATTTCCGCAGTGAATGCGGAGCTACCATCCTCGAGATTGTGACCGAGGGAGGTCAGCCCTTCGTTGGCATTGCCTCCGGTGTTCCCAGCAAGAATTGAGTTCTTGAGGTCAACACTCCCAACGCCGGATTTGATATGAATACCGCCCACACCTGCAGTTCCGATGTTTGAAACCACGGTGGAGTTCGTGACGCCAACTTGATTCCAGGTGTAAAGGGCTGCACCTTGAGTGGATGTGTTGGAGCTGATCGTGACGTTCGTGAGTGATAAGCCGTCGGCACCTTGGTTAAAGATGCCGCCTCCCAACCCACCCGCTGCGCTATTGCGACTGAGCGTGACGCGTTCCAAAGTGGCGCTACCACTCGTGTTGTAAAGACCGCCCCCGTCACTGGCCCCGAGAGCTTCATTGTCATCGATCGTGACGTCCGTCAGCGATAAGTTGCCCGAATTGAAAACGCCGCCACCATTTCCACTAGAAACGTTGTTCCGAATTTGAACGCGCGTAAGCGTCAATCCGCCGCCACTAGCGATGCCGCCACCGTCAGCCCCCGTCGCGGTGTTGTCTTGAATGACTGAATCAGCAATTTGCACCGTCGCTGACGGGCTGTAGATTCCTCCGCCAGGCCCACCCGCGTTCCCTCCACCTTGGATCGTCAAACCCTTCAGCGATACATTGATCGATCCGATGAACTCGAATACGCGATCAATTCCGTTCGCATCGATGATGGTATTGCTAAGTCCGGCGCCGGTGATCATTGTGTCCACCACGAGATCGAGATCGCCAGAAAGACCGAAGTCTTCCGCTGTCCCCAATTCGGAAAGTACGTAGGTGCCGGAGGCAAGGACGATGGTGTCGCCGCCGCTGCCAACGTTGGCCTCGACGACGGCTTCCCGAAGGGATTTTAGCCCGTCACCGCTATCAAAAGCGTCGGCTGTCGTCGTTACGGTGATCGTCTTGAGCTTCCCACGCCATGTTTGCTGGACAGATTCGCTGAAGGCGATTTCGGTTTCAACCGTGCCGAGTTTGTATTCGAGCTGCCAATTGCCACCGAACGCAGAATGACCTGTATCGTCCAGGCTCGCAGCGACATCGGCTCCCGTGAGTGAATGAAGAGACTCGATGAGGTTGAGACCGGCAGGAGAGTTTGCCAAGTCGCAGCCATAGAGCAGAATGTCCGCGTCAGAGTGGAAGGAATCTTGCCAAACTGCAATCTGTCCCGCATAGCCAGCGAGATTCGTTTCACCCAACCAAAGATTGCCGAGCTTGATCGCCCCGTCTTCCGAATGCGAAACGATGTGCAGCGATGAGACGTCAGATGTTACGTCCAATAATTGGGAAATTTGATCAATCCCGTCTCTCTCTGAATCCAACACAATGACTCTTGCGTTGCGACCGGACTTACCTAGATCGTCCAGCAGTTGGTCGATGTCAGACACTGACGAATCGATCACGACGATGTCTACCGACGTCGCGGCCTCTGTGGCCTGGGACTCGTTGTCCTCGCCGTTGATTGACGCGGCGGAGGAATCGTTGTCTGAGGAGTCCATCGCGATCTCGGCCTCGACACCTCCGGCAATTGCACTCGGGTCGATTGGCGTTGCGCTGAACAGCAGTCGGGGTTCGAGCGGAGTCAATCGGGCGGCCGGCTCATGCGCTCTGTCATAGGCGGCAGCGCGCGATAGCCGGCAGACTGCAGCATCCGCCGCGAGTTGCCAATTCCGCCACCAATCGTTGAGTCTCTTCGGCATCGAATATTCGGGACCTAATTGCGCGCAAGAGGATTGCAAGCCGGGACCAATGCGTCCTACTGAACTGTAGGGAATGTTGGTGCGAATGGACGGAATACAGGGTCGGGCAGGATGGAAAGGATGGGGGCTGTGTTCCGGTCCGCCCTCCTGGGGTGACTTTGATGGGCGTTGATGGGACGCGCGCCGTCAATTCCTCGATGTAGGTGTACGCACTGCGTGGACGTTGCCGATTAAACCTGTCGAATGCGCTGTGACGATCAAACCGATTTTTAGTCGTCGATTCGCAGTGAATGCAGAGTTGTTAGGTGGGCATGAAACAGAGCTGGCAGCGAAGAGGCATCGGCTGGGGCGCGGTTAATCGCGTTCTGCTTACCTATGCGCTCGTCTTCTTTGCAGCACATTCTTCCACCGGGCAATCTCCCCAGCAGACAAATACCCCGTTTGGCATTGAAAGAGAGCTGGGTGCAGCAGCGGGCGAGCTGATACGGGTAGCCAAACGCGACGCATCGTTTCACAGCCATCGCGTGAAACAACAAACGGGCTTGCCGTCCCCACGGATCAATGCATTTCTCCCCCAGCCTCCCAACCTCCCTTCTCCTGTTGGGCACGGCCCATTTAGGAATCAACTCGATCCGTACCGAGCAATGGCGACGGACATCGAGGATTCTCCGCCACTTACTTCACATACGCGTGCAGACGGGGTGGTTACTTTTCACGATTTGTGGTGGCAGACGCTGATTCCAAATTCAATCGGTATTTCACCGGAAACGTTACCGGTTGATGTGGCATCGCTAACTCAAACGGCGCTTGTCTACTCCCCCTATGTGCAAGCTGTTTTGACGGAACCGCAAATCAAGCGAAGCGACCTAGTTGTCGCCGATGCTGAATTCGATGCGCTCGCATTTGTAGAAGCGAAGTTTGCAGATACGAATGAGCCGGTTGGTAGCTTGCTGACCACAGGAGATGCGTCGGAGCGGTATTTGGATAATACATTTTCGTCCGCCGCGGGTTTGAGGAAGAAATCGCGTCTTGGCGGTGCGTTGGAGGCGGTCCAGCGGGGTGGTTTTCAGGACAATAATTCCACTTTTCTGATCCCGAATCCACAGGGTACAACGCGGTTGGAGATCAACTTCACGCAACCGCTCTTGAAGGATCACGGCCGCGCGGTGAACAACACGCGTGTGCTGCTAGCACAGATCGATGTGGAACTCGCAAAAAGTGAAGTGCGAGCTGACCTCGAAGATCACCTTGTGGACGTCACACGTGCTTACTGGGATCTATTCGAGTCACGTGCTGAGTGGCTTCAACGGAATCGCCTATTGGATGGTGCAACGGAACTGCATCGCGTTCTCGTTGCGAGAGGTGGAGTGGATTCCCTGAAGCGACAGATCCTGCGCGCACAAGTTGCGGTGACCAGTCGCCGTTCCGATTTGATTCGGGCTGAGACGAGAATCAAGAACTCGCAGGCGCGACTTCGCTATCTGACCGGTGACCCAAGGCTAATCCAGACGACGCGTTGGGAGATGACTCCGCAGGACCAACCGCTCGCCGTTTCCGTGCGAGTTTCGGCTCGAGAGGCGACCCTTACTGCACTCGACAATCGTCCGGACATCGCTCAGGCGCTTCGGCGAATTCAAGCAGTCTCTGCACGTATCGGCGCTGCGAAAAACCAGGTGCTTCCGCGGCTGGACATGATTCTTAGCACCTATGTCGCAGGCTTAGAAGACAAGACTGATACCTTTGGCGCGTTCGTGAATCAATTCAGTGACGGTCGCCCTAGCTACGCGGCCGGCTTGCTTTACGAAGCACCCTTTGGAAATCGTGCAAGTCGTGCACGCCTGCAACGAAGTCGCTGGGAACTTGTGCGGGCCATGAATGAATTTCAGCAAACGACTGACTTGGCTTTCACGGAAGTCGAAGTGGCTGTGCGCGAGACAAAGGCCTCGCTTGATGAAACGATTGCAAAGAAGCAAGCGATCGACGCCGCAAGCCAGGAAGTCTCCTATCTACAGGAAAGGTGGGAGTTACTGCCAGATCCCAATGAGTCAGCCGTGTTGCTGATCGAAAATCTGCTGGATGCTCAGGAGCGGCTTGCGGATGCAGAACGCGAGTTCGTGCGAGCCCAAGTCACGTACGCGATGTCGTGGGTGCAATTGCGGCGTGCCATGGGGGTTTTGTTGCAGATCGATTCCTACGCAGAGGATTGCTACATTTCGAGTGAGAAGGAGGCATTGAAACGATGATGCTCCATTCCAAAAAAGGCATGAACTGGTCGGCGAAAGCTCGTCGGATAAGTAAGGACTTGATCGCTGGTCAGCGTCTTTCCATCGCAATGGATGATGCAAGAGGTGTAGCAAAGGAACTGAAGGCGAGTAGTAGGCCTGCATTAGTCGACCACATGAACCGTTTGAGGTCTCTCGTTTGGCGACAGCGGTCGAGCGATTCAACGCGGCTTGCATCACTCGCCTGTGGGGGCGTTATTGAAGCGGTGCGGCAAAGTATGGGAATCGAACTATTTGACGTCCAACTTCATGCGGGGCTCGCGGCTAGTTTGGGTGCTGTCGCCGAAATGCAGACCGGCGAAGGAAAGACGCTTGCCCTCGCAATTCCCGTGTGCGTTCATGCGCTTTCGGGGCGTGGCGTTCACGTGGCGACACCGAATCAGTACCTCGCGAATCGTGATTGCCAATTGCTTGCTCCCGTGTTTGAGTTGTTGGGTGTCTCCGTTGGTCTTGTATCGGAGGACGACGCGTACGAGTCCAAGCGTCACGCTTACGATGCGGACGTCACGTATGGTCCTGGGCACGCCTTCGGGTTTGACTATCTCCGAGATCAGCTAGCGCTGGAGTATCGGGACAATGCTGACCTTGGTTCTCACGTCTACGCGAAAATCAAGTCGACACTGCCGATTCGAACGACGCTTCAACGTGGGTTGAATGCTGCAATTGTGGATGAAATCGATCACGTGCTAATTGATGACGCGGTTTCCCCTCTGATCCTCAGTCAACCGCGGTCCGACGGCGGTGCACCGGATGCAGATGTGCATGTCGCTGCTCTCGAAGCTTCGAAGACGTTTCGAAATGACGCCGACTATCAATTCGGAGGTGACATGACCATCTCATTGACGAGTCATGGATTTCAAAAGGCTTACGAGGCCGTGGAATGGACTGTGCATCCGGAACTCATGCGTCCATGGCACGAGTACATCGTGCTTTCATTGCGAGCACAACATCAGTTTCAACGGGATGTCCATTACGTAATTCAGGGGAGCGACGCTCACGTCGTTGATTCTTCAACTGGTCGCATCTTTGCGTCTCGAACGTGGTCCGACGGGATGCATCAAGCCATTGAAGCGAAAGAGGGTCTTCCCATTGGCGGCGAGGCAGTTGCATTGGCAAGAATTACCAGGCAACGCTTTTATCGAACGTACAACTCTGTTTCTGGCGTCACAGGCACTGCAGAGGGCTGCGAAGATGAACTTGCATCAACCTACGGACTTCCGGTCGTTCAGATACCACTGCGTGTGCCGTCGCGGCGGAAGGAATTACCCAACGTCGTCATGCCGGATCAACCTGGGAAGCTAAAGGCGATCGCAGCCGAAACGCGAGAGGTCCAGCAAAGCGGTCGCGCTGTCTTGATAGGAACGCTTAACATCGCGGAGAGTTTCGCGGTTTCGAATGTTTTGCACGAACAAGGGATCGAACATGAACTCCTTAACGGACTTCAAGATGCGATCGAGGCTGATGTCGTATCGATTGCCGGGGCGAGTGGAAGTGTCGTCGTTGCGACCAGCATGGCGGGTCGCGGTACGGACATACGTCTTGACCCAGTCGTGGCGGCGAAGGGCGGGCTTCATGTGATTGTTACCCAGATGCACACCCTCAGTCGCGTCGACCGTCAGTTGATCGGAAGGTGCGCGAGATGCGGGGATCCGGGAACAAACCGCGTGTATCTCTCGGCTGAAGACGCGCTCCCCGCTCGCTACGCGCCGTGGGTTTCCCGTGCCATTCTTCGACGGAGGGATGAAGAAGACACACAGGTCTTTCATCGACATTTGAAGCGAGCCCAACGCGTGCAGGAAAAGGAAGGCTACGCACATCGATGGCAGATGCTGAAGGCAGACCGCGCGCAGGAAGAATTGTTCTCGCACGGCGTATCGAAATCAAATTGTGATTGCTTGGTTGGATGAGACAAACTTCAGGAACACGATCGTCGTCGGATGACATCATGAATAGATTCTTCCCGTGGATAGCGGTGCTCGCATTGATACTCGTCTCACCGGCCAATGGTAATGAGGTCGAAAGCTTCTTGGAGCCATATCGATCGGCCGCCGTCTCAGCGCCGGAAACGGGCGTGATCGAGGACATACTCGTTGTGGAGGGTGAACGTGTCGTTCGAGGACAATCGTGCGCGAAGCTAAACGATTCTGTTCTCCGCGCTTCGCTGCGAGTCGCTTTAGCCGCCAAGGAAGCAAAAGGAGCGCTGCTCAGTGCTCAGGCTGACGCCAGTACACGAGAAAACCAACTCGCAAGTTACCGAGATCTTCATGAGCGTGGCAACGCGACGCGGCGGGAATTGGATCGAGCCGAAAGCGAGTATCAGCAGGCTGCGGCTCGCTTGCAGAATGTTCGTGAAGATTTGGAAGTCCGGCGAAGAGAACATGAACGCGTTGAGGCACAGATCGAACAGCGAAAGATCACCTCGCCATTCGACGGCATTGTCGTCGCGATTGAAAAGGAAGTCGGGGAGTATGTATCACCAACCGATCCCGTTGTGCTGCGGATCGTTCATCTCGACACACTCAAGGCTGATTTTTCAATTCCGCTTCATTTGGCCGACAGTCTTCGAAAGGGGCAGAGTCTGCGACTTCGTGTGGGGGCGAAACAAGCAATTTGTGGTGGTGTGGTCGAATACGTCTCCCCCGTCGCAGAGGCCAAGAGTACGACCGTACGTGTTTCCGTTCGAGTTGCAAATGGTGAAGGCAAGATTCAAAGCGGTATCCCGTGTCAATGGGATCTTCGCTTCCAGCAACCGATCTCGAAGTCGAGTCAGCAACCCAACAATCGCGTAACTCGTTACTCGAGAACGCGGTGGAGGATTCCATGCTTGATCGAGCAAAAAATGCCGGCGCGAGCCTCCACGCAAGCGATGCCGTCCTCGGCGAAGACTCGCGTGACTTGGATGTGCGTCTTCGGGAGTCCGACAGGGAACTTCGCGGACTCTCTGCGGTCATCGAACTCGTAACGGCGCTCGATCAACAGCGAGATCTCAGAGCGGCTGCGAACGAGGCGGCGCAGCTGATTCGCGAAACATCTTCTGCTGGTCGCGTCATCTTGTTTTGGCGGTCGCGGCAGAGCTCGCAGATTCATATGATCGGCGATACAAGTCGACCCGAGGTTGAAAGTGATCAACGACTCGTGATTGCAGCGGGGGAGGAAGCCTCCGCGCAGACGCACCGTTTTCATTGGGCACAACCATCGTCCAACAAAGATGCGAATGCGAGTCGATCACGCGTGGGGCTGCTGGCAGTGGCCCAGCTCGCAAAGTCGCTTCACGCTCACTCGATCGAGGGTCTTCCCCTTCAGTGCGAAGAGGAACTGCCACGGGGTGTTGTGCTCGTGATCGATGCGGAGCAGCGGACGGAGGGGAACTGGTTGGAGCTGATGGTGGATCCGGTGGCTACGAAGCTGGCGAGCATCGAGATGCTGCAGCCAAGTGCTTTTGAATCGGTCCTGCGAGCGATAGCAAGCTGGGGATCCAACGCACGGCGAAGTTGGATGATCGCGGTCAGTGTGATCTTCCTGACGGTCTTGTTAGCGCCTGTCCCCTATCACGTTCAGGCTGAGTTGGAGATCCAGCCGACGGTGCGGCGATACGTTGCAGTTCCGTTCGAGGGTTCACTGCAACAAGCTCATGTTCGTCCCGGGGATACGGTGCGTGAACAAGAGCTACTGGCGGAGATCGACCCACGAGAAATTGAGTTTGAGCTTGCCGGTATCAACGCCGAGTTGCAGCGGGCGCGCCAGGAGCAGAAGGGGCTATTGGCGGAACGCGACGTCGCCGGAAGCCAGATTGCGGGCTGGGAGTCCAAGCGATTGGAGAACGCGTCCGATCTACTAGAACTTCGTCGCGAGAATCTCGAGATCCGCAGTCCCATTGCAGGAGTGGTCGTTCGTGGAGATTGGAAGCAGTCGGAGGGTATGCCAATGTCTCGTGGCGACACGCTTTTCGAAATTGCACCGCTGAATGAACTGGTGGTTGAGATCGCAGTACCCGAAGAGGATGTTCATCACGTTCGAGATGGGATGCGTGTCGAATTTTTCGTGAACGCGATGCCTGGACGGACTCTTGAAGGTCTGATCATTCGTGTCCATCCCTCAGCAGAACTTCGAGAACACGAAAACGTCTACATTGCTGAGCTTAGCCTTCGTAATCCCGAGGGCGTCTACCGTCCTGGCATGCGCGGACGAGCACGGATCGTGAGCGATCGGCACACGCTCGCATGGAACGTGTTTCATAAACCATGGCACGCGTTTCGTCACGTTGTGGGGTGGTAGGAATGTACTTGCGCGACCCCAACACCCGCGACCTTGTGCATGAGCGAGTGCAGCTATGCGAAGATGT
>JBPCVD010000790.1:0-12061 GCA_051010815.1 Rubripirellula sp. | reverse complement strand
GTCCTGGCCACCTGAGGCGTTCGTTCAATTCCCGCAGAATGGTTGTCTCCGACGTTTTTCTCAAATAGACTGAATTCTTGGCGTTTTTCGATACTTCGAATCCGATCAAGTCGTCTTAGCGGCAGGCCCTCAGCGTGGTCGAGCGATCGGCGTCCGAATCACCACAACGGGCATTCATGGCAGAGCAGAAGAACTCTTCGCAGTTCGTTGGTTTTCAAATTGCCGATCAGAGGTACGCCTTTCGAATCGAGCAGATTCAGGAGATCGTCATTCTGGACCAGATCACGCCGACGCCCCAGGTCGCAGAATACGTCGAGGGCGTGACGAATCTCCGCGGCGCTATCATCCCGATCATCAATCTTCGCAAGTTATTGGAGATGACACCGAGGCCCGCGGATAGTGAGACGCGGACGATCGTGGTGAATGTTGGGGAGCGAACAATGGGTTGCACGGTAGATTCCGTGTCGCAGGTCATTCGGATTCCCGAGGGAAGGATCCAGCCTGCCCCGGACACCTTTACCAGTGATGGCAAGCACGACATTGCGGGTTTTGCAAAGTTGGATGACCAGCTAGTCATTCTGCTGGACATCCACGAATTGCTCAGTCCTGAACGTCTGCAACGAGACCGACGTGACAGTTCCAAGCTCTCATCCAATCCCTCCACATCGACCACCTCGTCGCCGTCAAGTTAACCGCATGGCGGGTGCGTCACGCATTCACGGTTCTCGATTCAATCACACCATCCACCGTCGTTTTTTGCTCGCTTGCGGACACCGCAATCAGCCTTAGAGATCTGCATCCCAACGAATCAATCGTCGGCTGACCCAGCCATTTGTTTGTAAGCTTCACCGAAATTATCTGCTACTGAGAATCGTTCCATGGCCAAAACGGCACCCCGAAAGCGAACGCCATCGACGACCCAAGCGTTGACTCGCGAACTTCAAACACTTCGCGAAGAGAAGGAACGCGTGGAACGCGATTCGATCGCGAAGTTGCAGGCGATCGATCGGTCGCAGGCCGTGATTGAGTTCGCCATGGATGGAACCATTCTTGAAGCGAACGATAATTTCCTGAATTTGATGGGGTACGCGGCCGACGAAGTTCGGGGGCATCACCACCAGATGTTCGTCGAGCCTTCGATGCGTGACAGTGTCGAGTACAAAGACTTTTGGTCGACGCTCAATCGAGGCGAGTACACGACGGGTGAATTCAAGCGGATCGGCAAGGGCGGTCGAGAAGTTTGGATTCAGGGATCGTACAACCCGATTCTCGATTCTGATGGCAAGCCGGTTCGAGTCATCAAGTACGCGACCGACGTCACGGAGAACAACCTGCGCAATGCCGAGCATCAAGGGCAAATCGATGCCATTCGAAAATCGCAGGCCGTGATTGAATTCAATATGGATGGAACGATCCTGGACGCGAATCAGCGGTTCCTGGACGCGATGGGATACACGCTGGACGAGATACGAGGACATCACCATGAGATGTTCGTGGAGCCAGAGGAACGAAGCAGCGCGGAGTATCGCGATTTTTGGCTGCGTCTGAACCAGGGCGAATTTTCACAGGGTGAGTACAAGCGGTTCGGCAAGGGTGGGCGAGAAGTCTGGATCGACGGAAGCTACAACCCAATTCTTGATCTCAATGGCCGACCCTTCAAAGTGGTGAAGTTTGCTGATGACGTCACCAAACGCGTCAAATTGGAGCAGGAAGCCGAACGCAAGCAGGCGAACACCGAAACCCTCATTAACGAAGTCATTGAGTCGGCACATCAGTTCGCCGAGGGCGCACGGGTAATCGCGGAGAGTAGTGCGAATCTGAGTGACGGTGCCCAGAATCAGGCCGCCTCCGTGGAGGAAATCAATGCCTCAGTCGATGAGATGACACACGCGATCAACGTGATTTCCTCGAGCGTGAACGATTCGAGCGCTCAGGCGAGCAAGACGGCTTCACTGGCAAATGAAGCGAACGAGACTCGCACGACAGCCGTCAATGCAATGCGATTGATCGAAAAGTCGAGCGAGCAGATCACCGACATCATCCAGGTGATCAGCGATATCGCGAGTCAGACTAACTTGTTGGCGTTGAACGCGGCGATCGAAGCGGCCCGTGCCGGAGAGCATGGTCTGGGGTTTGCTGTGGTCGCCGATGAAGTTCGGAAGCTAGCTGAGAGATCGAGCGAAGCAGCAAAAGAAATCACGCAACTGATCAAGGAGTCCTCGCGTCGCGTCGCCGAGGGTGCGGAGTTCTCCAATCGAGTTGGCGATCGTCTCATCGCAATCGTCGATGCTGTGGAGAGAACGGCGAATGGCATTAGCCAGATCGCGGAACAGACGGAAACGCAGTCCGCGAGCGCACAGCAAGTCCAGGCGGCAGTCAAATCCGTCTCGGAAACGACGGAATCCAACGCTGCGAGTTCCGAAGAGTTGGCAGCCAGCGCCGAGGAGCTCGGGGCACAGTCACAGACGCTTCAGGACTTGGTCAGCCGATTTGAGATATAGAATGAAGCCCGAGTCGTGCGAGTTGCGGTGTTCTGCGAAACTGAGCCTCGTGTCGATTCGAAGGCAAACTGTCATCTGTAAGCTGGGCAGATGACATCCAGCGTTCAATGGCGTGGCGATGCGGCTCCAAGAAGGATTCCAAACGGTGACACTCGAACGACTCAGCCCGAAGCAGTTCGAGCAGTTTAGTGAATTCATTTACACAACCAGCGGCATACGCATCGATAGTAAGAAGATCACCCTTCTGAGCAATCGGATTCGTCGTCGGTTGTCCAAATGCGGTGTCGACAGTTTTGACGCCTACTATCACCACTTGCGGTCGCCGGCGGGAGCAAGCGAGCTGAGCGGTTTTCTCGACGCGATTACCACCAACGAGACATTTTTCTTTCGGACGCCCTCGCAATTCGAGTGGCTGAAGAGCGACTGGCTAAATGAACAAATCATGTTGCAGCAGGCAGGAAAGCGATCTGATCGTCTAAGGATTTGGTCCGCAGGTTGCGCGAACGGTGCTGAGCCCTATTCCATCGCGATGTGTATCGCCGAGAACCTTTACCGATTGCGGCAATGGTCGGTGGAGATCCTGGGGACTGACATCAGCCAGGAAATGCTCGCGGAGGCAGCGCGAGGAACGTACAGAGACCGTTCTGTGGATGGCCTTAGTGAACCGCAACGACGCCGTTACTTTCGTCACGACCAACAGCAAGACCTTTGGCAGTTGCGAGACACCATTCGGGCAGTGGTTGACTTTAAGAAACATAACCTGATGCGACCCATTTTAAGCGAGCGTTTCGATTGCATCTTCATTCGCAATGTCTTGATCTACTTTGATTTCGAATCCAAGAAAAGGGCCGTGCAGCATCTGTTGAATTCTCTGGAGGTCGGCGGTTACCTCGTCGTGGGTCCGTCGGAAGGTATCTACGAACTGCTGCACTCGTTGCGTCGTGTTTCCCCACTGATCTATCAGAAGACGGATCATCAAGCTCGCGTGGGAGGTCCGTCCGCATGAGTAACGCAAAACCTGATCATGGCGACTTCGACGCCGAGATGGCTGAGTACTTGCAAACGTTTCTGGATGAAACGGAAGAGCAACTCGACGACCTTGTTGAAACGATGCTGTCGCTGGAGGACTCGGCGGACAATGCAGATGACCTGAACGAAGCGTTTCGGCTGATTCACTCTATCAAGGGATCGGCTGGAATGATGGGCTTGGACAACATCACCGTCCTGACCCACCACCTTGAGAACCGTTTTGAGCGATTTCGTTCCGGCACGGAAGTGTTGGACGAACCGACCATGAATTTGGTGCTCAAGTGCATCGACTTTCTGAAACAGTGTACGAACCGCTTGCGGGACCAGGAAAAGCTGGGAAGCCCAAGTGAGTTGCTGGAAGAGTTGAAGCGGTTGGAGTCGCTGAGTGCCAATGAAAACGTAGAATCGGAGCAAAAGGATCGTCCCTCGGTTGCTGGAGACGCGGCGAACGATGTGACCACTGATGTGGTCACCGACGAATCCGAGAGCGTGCCTGAGTCTGAGTCTGGTCAAGATGCGGCGAAAGCGGAGGTCGACGCGGAATCACATGGCGCTGCCATCGGGTTCACGAAAGTGATTGTCCGATTTCGACCCGATCTACCGCTTGTTGACCTGAAGGCACAGTTGATCATCTCCCGGATTGCGGGAGTTGGGGAACTGAAATCGACTCATCCGGATGCGACTCTGCTCCCGGATCTCGACGCGCTTGATGAGTTCGAGTTGCTGCTGAAAAGTCGTGTCGACGAGGAGACATTGCGGTCGACCGTCGATGTCGATGGTGTCGAGTCGATCGAGGTCGTGGCCGGGGGCGCGACGGACGAATCCACGCTGTCGGTGACGGGCGCAGCCGATGTCGCCATGGACGGGGACGAATCTGCTGCAGTTGGTGCCAGCGCTGAAGAAGAGACAGAGGAAGAGATCGTTGCCGGTGTCCAAGAGGGTGGCGCGCGGGAGTCAGACGCTGAGCCGGCAGAGTTGGATCAGGAATCAGATTCAAGTTCTGATTCCATTGGACAACCGGTTGCGGAGGAAACGCCGCCAACGGAAATGCCAGATCAGACCGATCGAGCAGACGATTCAGATCCGATAGTGGAGGCAGATCAGGCAGGCGAGTCAAATTCGATAGACCACGCAGATGAAGCCGCGAGTGAGCCTGATCTAGCCGAGGAAGCGGCGGCGTCACCAGTTGATGTGTCTGCGGGGAATGCTTCCGATCGAGGGGCCAGCAAGATCGCGGAAACGATGCGGGTCGATATCGATCGGTTAGACAATCTGATGAATTTGGCAGGCGAGTTGGTCATCAATCGCGCTCGCTTCGTGCAAATTTCTGGTCAGATCAGTCCCGCGATGCGCAACGCCGGCATGCACAACCACGTGCGAGACTTTTGCGACGGACTGCGTGATGCGTTGCAGTCGTTGGAGCAGGATTCTGCGACGGCGGCAGACCGGTCCAAGCTCGCACAACAATTGCGTTCTGGTTTGGAGTTGATGGAGGAGCATTCGGAGGTGTTGGAAAAGGATCGACAGTGCGTCGATCGGATTGGTGAGGCCATCGATCAGCTTTCGCTGGTTTCGCACAGTCTGCAAAAGGGCGTGCTCGACACACGTATGATCCCCGTTGGTCCCTTATTCAATCGATTCAAGCGGGTCGTGCGAGACATGTCGAAGGATCGCGGCAAGCAAGTGGAGTTGCAAATTCGTGGGGAGAAAACGGAACTCGACAAGAGAATGATTGATGAGTTGGGTGATCCGTTGGTGCACCTTGTACGAAACTCGATTGATCACGGACTGGAGTCTCCCGAAGTACGCGTTTCGATGGGCAAGCCGGAAACTGGAACCGTTGTCCTTGAGGCGACGCACAGTGGGAACAACGTTTACATTCACATCCGTGACGACGGTGGCGGAATTGACGTCGACAAAATCAAGAGCAAGTTGATTGCCAACCGAGTTCTGTCGAAAGCGGCTGCGTCTGAGCTAACCGACTCGCAGGCTCTGGACTATATCTGGCATCCGGGATTCAGCACCGCCAGCCAAATTACCGATATTTCGGGACGTGGTGTGGGGATGGATGTGGTTCAGAATCGCATTCGTCAGCTCAATGGCAGTATCGAGATTGAATCGCAGCCTCAGCGCGGAACTCACTTTACGATTCGGCTTCCGCTTACTTTGGCGATCATCAATTGCCTCTTGGTGCGTCTCAACGGAATTGTCTTTTCCATGCCGATCGACTCCGTGCGAGAAATCGTATCGGTCCGAGTCTCCGACATCGTTCGAGTTCAAGGCAAGGAGACGTTCGACGTGCGTGGCGAATTCATGCCTCTGGTGGGCATTCATGACGTTTTCGATTGGCACCAGGAGATCTTCGATCGTTTAGCCGACACACACCTTGTTGGGCACAAAGACGATTTGGATGCTGTCTCGGAGCAGGAGGAATCGAGCGAAGCGAGAGTCGAGGACGACACATCTGAGGCGGACCCGCACGCAGAGTGTTTGGAGGTGGTAGTCTTACAATCTGCCGGCAAGATGATGGGGCTAAAAGTTGATGAGTTGTTGGGAAGCCAGGACATGGTGATCAAGTCGCTTTCCGACAACTTCGTTGAAATCAAGGGGCTTTCCGGCGCTAGTATTCTGGGGGACGGAAGTGTTTGCCTGATGTTGGATGTTGCGACGGCGTTCCGGCTGGCCAACGGTTTTGCGGGTGTAGATGGAAACGAAGTCGAGTCGGCGAGTGATGCGTAGTGCTCGTCGAATGGAAACAAGGTTTGAATGAGGATTGCCAAGGTGGGTGAGGAAGAGACCTCTTGTTTGACGAAGAGCCAGTTGGCGGTCGTTCAGGCGTCACTCCATCAAGGCTCCGCCCACGCATCGAAAGCTTTGCGTGATTGGATCGACAAACCAACGCTCGTTGAAATCGACTCGCTGTTGCCGATGCCGATGGAAGAGGCGACCGGTGTTCTTTCAGCCGGTGAGGATCCCATCTGTTTTTGTGCGATGGAAATGCGAGGCGCGTTGAGTGGTGAGATGATCTTCGCGTTCGACGACGCAAGCGGTCTTGCCTTGGCCGACATCTTGCTGGGGCAACCGCGTGGAACGGCGACTGAGTGGACGGAGATGGCAACGTCCGCCGCCTTGGAGACAACGAACATACTGTGCTGTGCCTATCTCAACGCCCTGGCTGAGAATTTGGTGGAGGGATCCGAGGGACTGGTTCCGGCGCCTCCACGATTCAACCGTGACTATGCGGAGAGCTTGCTGCAGTTCGCGTTGATGGGGCAAGCAGTTGCGATGGACGAGGTGATCGTCGCAAAGACTCGCTTCGAGATCGACTCCGTGCCAGTGAATTGGACATTGCTGTTCGTGCCGGACGCAGCATCGATGGCCCGTTTGCCGGGACTGCTGACTGGGGGCGAAAGCCTTGAGTAGTTTGATCCTGAGGTGCAAATGAGTCGTGGCATGGGCGTTTCGATCCGCATGGGGGAGATGTCGGTTGACCGTCAAGGGCAACCGCTGCGAACCTTGCTGGGCTCCTGTGTAGGTTTAGCGCTGCATGATCGTCGACAACAGATTGGCGGCCTGGCTCACATCGTACTGCCGCGATCACGTGGCAAAGTTGATCGCCCCGGGAAGTTTGTCGATACGGCGATTCCCGAGTTGATCGAGCGAATGCGAAAGCTCGCCGAAGAAGAACTTCGTCTGACGGCAAAATTCGCGGGTGGAGCTAAAATGTTCGCGACCTCCGCGACTGAGGCCATCGGAGACCAGAATGTCGAGTCTTGTAAATCGTTTCTGCGCGAGCTCAAGATCCCGGTTTTGGCAACGCATTGCGGTGGTGAGCAGGGGCGACGAATGACCTTTGATCCCGTCCGAGGAATTGTGCGGATCGAAATTGTTGGACTGGAGCCGATCGAGATATGATGACACGACTTCGAGAGAGAGCGTCATGAGTGCGAATCGCATGTTGGTCGTCGACGATGCATTGATCATGAGGCAGCGAATCAAAGAGATCGCTGAGGAAGCGGGTTGGGCTGTCGTTGCGGAAGCGAAAGACGGGGAGGAAGCGTTGCAGCAATACCGTGATCACCAACCCGACTTGGTCACTCTTGACATCGTGATGCCGAAGATGGACGGTGTCTCCGCTTTGAAACTCTTGATGGAAGAACACCCTCAGGCGCGCGTGGTGATGGTGAGCGCTGTCAACCAACGCGACAAGCTGGCAGAGTGCATTCAGACGGGGGCCATTGACTTCATCGTGAAACCATTCGAGAAAGCGGGGCTGCTAAGCTTCTTTCGCAAGGCGCTCGACGCGGAAAGCCAGTCCTAGGAAAGCTGTTTTGAATTCAAGTCCCACACGAATCTTGGTCGTTGATGACTCGGCTTTGTATCGCCAGTCGATTCACAACGTGCTGCGCAATGAACCCAACGCCGAGATTGTTGGTATCGCAAAGAATGGGATCGAAGCGCTGCAGAAAATTGAAACGCTCGACCCTGATCTGTTGACACTCGACGTTCAAATGCCGGACATGGACGGCATCGGCGTCCTACGCGAGATCAAAGCGAGACGATGGCGCACTAAAGCGATCATGGTGAGTAGCCTGACCAGCCAAAATGCTCAGGTCACGACGGACGCCTTAATGGAAGGGGCCTTCGACTTCATTTTGAAGCCCTCCAGTAGCGATTCCGAGGCAAATCGGCAGCAACTGCGAGACGAACTGACGTCGAAAATCTCGGCGTTTCGTGACTCGGGACGCTATTCACGCGATGTTTCCCCAGCGGTTGCCGGGAGGTCCAGAGATGTCAGGCATGAATCGACGGGGCCGGCGCCCTCTCCTAAGTCCGCTTGCCGCGTTGTGATGATCGGCACGTCGACAGGCGGGCCGGCTGCTTTGAAAGCGATGCTACCGAAGATTCCAGACACTCTTGCGGCTCCGCTGCTCATTGTTCAGCACATGCCGGCCAAGTACACGTTGTCATTGGCCGAACGTTTGAACGAAATCTGCTCTCTTGAAGTCGTAGAGGCCGTCAATGGAATGGAGCCGCGCAGTGGTCAGGCGATTTTGGCGGCGGGCGGAATGCAAATGAAACTTCTTCAACGCAATGGCCAACTCATGTTGCGGGTCAAAGAGGATCCGCCGGTCAATGGACTTCGGCCATCGGTCGACTACTTGCTTCACTCTGCCATTGCGGCGGTCGACGGGGATGCGTTGGCCGTGATCCTGACTGGGATGGGGCGAGACGGTTTGAGCGGATGTCAAGCCTTGAAGGAAGCTGGCGGTTATGTCTTTGCACAGTCGCAATCCGATTGTGTGGTGTACGGCATGCCCAAGGCCGTGACCGACGCGAAGTTGGTCGATCGCACGCTTCCGTTGGCGAAGATTGCACCCGCCATTGCGCGACACGTTAAACGAAGTCGACGGTCATGATCGTGGAACACTGCGTTCGGTTTCGAAGAACGCTGTTGACGGTCACGTTGGACACCACTGGAGTAGACGAGCATGAATGATAACGAAGAAAAAGCGTCGCTCTTGATCGTCGAAGACAGCCGCATTCAGGCCAAGATCCTATCCAATAAGTTGTTGGAGGCCGGCTATGACGTTCGCATCGCCGAGAATGGTCGAATCGGGTTGGAGATGATTCGTGAGCAGCGACCGACATTGGTGATTTCCGATATCGAGATGCCAGAGATGACTGGCTACGAGTTGTGTCGCGCGGTCAAGCAAGACCCCGAGTTGCGAACCATCCCGTTCATCCTGTTGTCCACGCTGGCCGATGCTCAGGACATCATCAAGGGTTTGCACTGCGGGGCAGACAACTACGTCACCAAACCGTACGACCCCCCCTTCTTGGTTTCTCGGGTCGCTTCGTTGTTGGAGACGCCGCTGGATGATGTCGAGGAAGACGAGCAGCTTGAGGTGACACTCGGCGGGACGAAGTACACGGTCAAAGCTGGGCGTCAACAAGTGTTGAACCTACTGGTTTCGACATTCGAGAACGCCGTTGAGAAGAACCAGGAATTGGTGCGTACCAACGAAGAGTTGACCGTTGCCAAAGAACAGCTCACTCGTTGGAACCAGGAATTGGAGACGCTGAATGATCGATTGGAAGACGCCAACGCTCGTATGACGCGGGACCTCGACGCGGCGGCAAAGGTTCAGCAGTCGCTACTGCCATCGTCACCGCCAGAAGTCCCGGGAGTTGAGTTCTCGTGGCAATACCTTCCCTGTGATGAGCTCGCCGGCGACTTCCTGAACTTCTTTCCGCTCGCCGAAGACCATGTCGCCCTGTACGTCGTCGATGTCAGTGGGCATGGCGTTGCCTCATCGTTGCTGTCGGTCACGATCGGGCGGTTGATGACGCCGATCGTTTCTGCATCTTCTTTGTTAGTGCAAAGTGATGGCCAGGTGGGCAAACGGATTGTCCCGCCTGCGGAAGTCGCCTACGAATTGAACCGACGATTCCAGATGGAAGAGCAAAACGAATTGTTCTTCACCATGTTGTACGGCGTATTGCAGCTCAGCACGCTCGAGTTTCGATTTGTATCGGCGGGCCATGATCCGGTCGTGCGCGTCCCTGCTGGAGGTGTCCCGGAAATGCTTGAGGGAAGCAACATGGCGATCGGCTGGGTCGAAGAGATGGAGTACGATGAAAGTGCCGTGATTCTGCAGCCAGGTGACCGGTTGTACGCCTACTCCGATGGCGTCCCTGAAGCGATGGATGCCGATTTGAATCAGTTCACGATGACGCAGATGATGGAGATCATTGAACTGGGGCAGACCCAGACACTGAAGGCCGGCGTGGACTTGTTGCTCAAGACGGTGCAGCGGTGGTGCAAGACGAATGGCCCCAAGGATGACGTCAGCATTCTGGGCTGGGAGATCGCAAGTGATTCCGCCAACTAACCGTTGACCGACGCGTGAAGAACGGTTGAGGGAGCGAACCGGTTGATGGGGGCAATGAAGGATGGAGAGTACAGCGACATGCCCCATCTCCCCACGGCATTGAGTGCCCGGTGCCCGCGTTATTCTTTACGCTGGCTGATGATGATCGTCTTGGTTTCCGGCGTTGGGATGCACGCTTGGATCGGCTGGCCAGATCGGACAGCGAACAAGTTTGTCGCTCATCTGAATGCGCAGCGTTGGGAAGAATCGGAACGCTTTCTAGCTGGCTCCGCGTCCCGCGCTCCTTTTTCATTCTTGCAGTCTGGACCGCATGGCCCATTTCGAAATGGCAGGGATTGAAACGCACTTTCGGCGACTTGGTGTCTGCAAGTCGTCGTTACGAACTGACGTCGGCGAACTGTCAGTTGACGGTACGCCGTGGCAGAACCGTGGAAGTGAAGTGGCGCATCGAGCCATACTTCACTTCGGGGGTTCCCTACTTTCGCTAGTTCTTTGACTCGGGAGCTTCATTCGCAGCGCCGGGTGTTGGTGTCAGCGTTTGAAGCTTCCCTTCCAGCGAACCAAAGGTCGTTGCGTCGGACTGGGCCTCGAACGTAAGTTCACTTAAGAGCGCCTCTTCGGTACACAGGGTGAGGTGCTCACCTTTCTTGGAGAGTTTGAAATTGGCATGAAGCCCTTCGGTGGCCTTGCCATCCTCGTCAGCCCAGATGATCAGATAACCGTTGGGCGGGATCCAGGAACCGGCCGGGAACGCCCACTTCAACGCATGCTCCCGATCGTCGCTCAAGTACAGACCACTGAGGTCAAAAGGTTTGTCACCATGGTTGCGAATCTCGATCCAATCGTCATAGTCGCCCTGCGGGTCCTGAAGCGTATCGCTGTTGCTCGCCATGATTTCACTGAGCGAGATCGGCGAATCTGCACGTTTTAGATCATCGACCGAGACACGCGGTTTCGCTGCCTGTTTCGACGACTCAATCACGACCAACTTTTCCGGGAGCGATTGAATCGCTTCATGATTTAGCAGATAGCGAGCACGCTGTTCCGCAAAAGCCCGGATGCTGCGCGACGCCGTATCACGAACCGGCGCCGTGGACGTTGCTTGCAGGAATTCATCGGTGCTCATCAGCTTGCGCGTGTCTTTGGCGACGGCATCACGAATCAACTTGCGAGAGTCTGCGACGTGTGGTCCAAGTTGGTCCCAGTTCAGTGACTCGGCCGCGATCTGGCGGACGTATTGCAAGTAAAGAGTTCGTAGACGATCGTTCGCCAAGAGCTTGCTTCGGAGTGGTTTGCCGTCGTCATTCAAGGCGATGAGCGGGTCAAGATCGTAGGCGCCGCCGGAGCGTTCACCGCCTCGTCCCTGTGGTTGATCGGATCCGCCACGGCGATTGCCCTGTCGGCCAAGGTCACGCCCTTCGGGACGCTGCCCTTCCGCGCGGCGATCGTCATCGGATGGCGGGCTACCTGCACCAGGTTGGCCATTCCGCGCGCCCTGACGACGGTCATTTGGCCCTCCGAATTGGTCGGGGCCACCGCGACGATCCGATGGCGGACGTCCGCCAAATTCACGCCCTTCCTCGGGGCCTCCAAATCCAGGACCACCACCTGGACCACCGAACTCAGGTCGCTCAC
>JBPCVD010000789.1:0-15825 GCA_051010815.1 Rubripirellula sp. | reverse complement strand
GTGAGCCTGCTCGCCAAAGTTCGACGAGTGACAGCCCAAGGTTAACAGCTGGCCCGACCGGGCGAAACATCGTGCCCCCAAATCCGTCCGCATTCCGCATTCGGAAACCATTCTCCGGATGAATCCGACTGAAAATGATCGTGGAAGCTGGCGACAACTGCTTCAGGATTTGAGCAACCAGTGGCCGCTGGCACGCTGGCGGGACGTTGGCGTCGTCGTCGGATGTAGCGGTGGAGCCGACAGTGTGGCGTTGCTCCGATGCCTTTCGGATCTTCGAACGGAATCCAAGGACCAACCTCGGGGGAGCCTGATTGCCGCTCATTTCAATCACAACTTGCGTGGCGCCGAGTCGGATGAAGACCAAGCCTTTGTCGAAACGCTGGCGAAGCAGTTGGATGTGAGATTTGTCTCCGAACGAGGCGATGGGAAACAACGCGATGAGTCGAGCCTCAGGACCGCCCGACTGCAGTTTCTCGTCGCATCGGCAAAACGTTTCGGGGCTCGCTACGTCGCCCTGGCTCACTCGTCGGAGGACAATGTGGAAACCTTGCTACACCATTTGTTTCGGGGCACTGGGCCTGCGGGATTGGCGGGAATCGGCAGCCCGCGGCCGATCGAGCAGGATTTCGTGCTGATCCGTCCGCTCTTGAACATGGGACGCGAGAGGATTCGCGAGGCGTTGCGGTCGATCGATCAACCCTGGCGAGAGGATTCCTCCAACGCACAGATCGATTATCGGCGCAACTGGATCCGACATCGCCTGCTCCCATTGATCGAAAGTGAGTACCCCAACGCTGCCGACGCGATCGGGCGTACGATCGGGGCCCAGCGTCAATGGCGAGGAATCATCGATCAGCTGGCGTCACGCTGGCTCGAATCCCAATGTTCCGCCCGAGATCCGCTAACGATTCGGCGAGATCCGACTGCGGACGCGGCCGTTGTCGTGGCCGCCACGCAGATCCTCTGGAGCGAACAGGGCTGGCCTCGCGGCGACATGGGCCAGGAGCAGTGGAACCGATTGTCCGAGACCCTGCGGTCGGAATCGCTTCATCGATACACCTTGCCCGGAGACATCGACGTCGATGCCAGCGGAGCGGCAGTGGTGCTACGGCTATCGGGACGCGAAAAAGATTGACCGCGGGCGGCGAAACGCATCGCGGACGGGCTCCCGCAGCCGAATCGCAGCCTCCGAGGTGCTTGAAATCAGGTGAATGAACCAAGCATGCGCCCCATCGGCTGTCGGTTCGACGCTTGGAGCCGCGTTTGGTGTCAACGCGGGAACCACCAGTTTTCGGGTGCCGATCTCGTTCGCACGAACACTCAAGCTTGGAACTTCTTTCGGTTCTGAGGCCCACAATCGCTTCGTCGGTTCGCCGTTTGCTTGGGTAGTCTTGCGGCCCAAGATGTGCCAAGTTGGCAGGGATTCAAGAACGTCCATTTTCTCGGGCCCCGTTCCTTCCCAAACTGGGCCCCGTTCGTTCCCAGACACTGTTCGCCGTTCACTCATTCCTTTTCATCGATTCCTCCGTGGCAGAAGATCTTTATCAAACGTTAGGCGTGGCCCGCGAGGCCTCGAAAGACGACATCAAGAAGGCTCATCGCAAGCTTGCCCTCAAATACCATCCGGACAAGAACCCGGATGACGATGTTGCGCGCGACAAGTTCAAGCGAGTCCAGGAAGCTTACGACGTACTCAGTGACGAAGAAAAACGCGCGGCGTACGATCGTTATGGCGCCGACTTCGAAAAGATTCGCAGCACCGGCTACGAACCTGGAGGCGGCGGATTCGACGGACTCGATCTCGATCAGGTATTCGGCGGTGGAGGTGCCCGACGCGGCGGCGGAGGGCAGACGCAGTTCGACGGATTCTCTGACTTCTTCGAGCAGATGATGGGCGGTGCCGCTGCTGGAGGAGGCCGACGTGGCCCAGGTCCCCGTCAACGTGCAGCACCACCGCAACCCGGCGCCAACATCCGACATGAACTGGAGATCCCGCTTCAAACGGCAGTTCAGGGTGGAACCACCGAGTTCTATCTCAACAATGAAAAGCTTTCCGTTTCAATTCCGCCCGGAGTCGAAACCGGTTCAAAAATCCGCTTGCGCGAACGAGGACAACCCTCGCCCAATGGCGGCCCCAACGGCGACCTGATCCTGCTCATCAAAGTTTCCGAGCATCCCTACTTTCAACGTAACGGACGGAACCTTGAACTCGATCTACCCGTCACATTGAGCGAAGCCCTGATGGGAGCAAAGGTGGATATCCCAACCCCGTCGGGAACAGTCACGCTTACCGTGCCTGCGGGCAGTAGCAGTGGAAAGCGTTTGCGTCTGAAGGGACAGGGCGTGAAACAACGTGACGGTTCAGCCGGTGACTTGTACGTGGTGGTTCAAGTCGAACTTCCGAAGGAAATCGACGAAGAATCGAAACAGCTGATCGAACAATTCGAGGCCAAGAATCCCGTGCCCGTTCGTGAAGGATTGATCTTCTAGCGTGGCGTGCCGCCGCTGCGCCCAATTCGAACATCGCGTACCGGACCAGACATGCGTTATTTGTTCCGCAAACACCAACGCATCGTGCGAAGCGAAGACTTCACACGAACGCTTCGCACCGGAGCCTGCGCTGCGGATGGAACACTCGTCCTATTCGCGATCCCAATGGATGAGACCAACGAGGACACACCGCGCAAGATCGGAATCACGATACCCAAGAAAACTGGGAATGCAGTCGCGCGAAACCGTTGGAAGCGTTTGATTCGCGAAGCGTATCGGACACAACAGTATGACCTGCCCAGTGGATACGACTTCGTGGTGCGCCCCAAAAAAGGGGCACAGCCGGATTACCGCGAGATCCGCAAATCCATTCCCCGCCTCGCCAACAAGGCCGTCGAGCGACACCGTCGGCGTTAACTGGGATCAAAGACGGTCTAGGCAGCAATCTTGTTGGCGCCGGTCGCAAAGTACTCGGCGATCGTTTCCACGACTCGAGTTTGCTCGGCTTCGTTAAGACTCGGGAAGATCGGCAAATTGAGTACCTCTTCGCTAGCCTTTTCCGTTTCTACCAACTGCGAACGATCCACCTGAAGGTAGGTGAAACATTCCTGCAAATGCATTGGCACGGGATAGTAAATCTCGCTGCCAACACCACACTCCGAGAGGTGGGATCGCAATGCGTCGCGTTGCCCAGCAGGAACACGAATCGCGTACTGGTTCCAAACGTGGAACGCGTTCGGATCTCGCGTCGGTAGCACAAGTTTGTCTTCACCGACCAGGTTTTCTTCGGTCAGCATGCGATCGTAGCGATCCGCGATGTTGGAACGAGACTCAACCGCTTCAGAAAGATGTCGCAGTTTGACTCGTAGCACCGCTGCCTGGAAAGTGTCCAAGCGACTGTTGATGCCGATGACCTGATGATAATAGCGAGGTCGCATTCCGTGGCCTGCCAGCAAACGGAGTCGGTCTGCCGTTGCCGCGTCACACGACGTCAACATGCCACCGTCGCCCATGCCACCAAGGTTTTTGGTCGGGTAGAAGCTGAAGCATCCGACCGCGCCCCAGCTTCCGGCCGGGCGAGAGTGGTAGGCTGCACCGATCGCTTGTGCGGCGTCTTCCACCACAGGCAGATCATGCTCACATGCGATTTGGCAAATGCGATCGATTTCGGCGCATTGGCCGAACAGGTGAACCGGAATGATCGCCTTGGTTTTCGGAGTGATCGCGGCTTCGACGAGCGCAGGATCAACATTGAACGTATCGGGGCGAATGTCGACGAAGACCGGAGTCGCGCCCAACCGCGTGATGCAACTGACCGAGGCGAAGAAGGTGAAACTTGGGACAATCACCTCGTCACCAGGCCCAACGTTCAACGCCATCAGAGCCAACAGAAGGGCGTCGCTTCCCGACGCGCATCCAACGGCATTGTCGACTTGACTGTACGCCGCGACCTCACGCTCCAATTCAACGACATCGGGGCCGAATAAGAATCGCCCGCTATCAAGAACTTCGGTGAGTGCCTCAATGAACTCTTCACGATGAGGGCGGTTATCTCGATTGATGTCCAACAGCGGGACATTGTTGGTTTGATTAGCCATCGTACAACCTTCCATGGTTGGGCTCGGGCGGGAACAATTCGGTGTCTGAGTAGAATTAGTCGGGGCATGAGCAAGCGGTCAAGGGCATTCGCGGCTCACTAGCCTCGCCAGTGAGGTACCTGCGACGATCGGCCCCGCCGCAACTGAAAATCTGCCAACATTTTCACGCGTTGCTTTCAAAGCTGGGGCTTTTGGCGGCCTGTATCTGCCGAAACGGGCGTCAGAATCGTCGAATTTCGTCGCCGATAATGTCGCGAAAATTCGTTTCCCCCGGGGCATGTGGGTCACGACCACATGCTCGGTGTACGAAGTGGAAGACGTGGAAGATGCGATGTTCGCGATACGCAACTTCGTGGTGATAGCAAATCGAACGCCGTCTCCGGTTCAGTCGGCATCCTTGATTGCCGCGATCGCCTCGTCGCGAGTGAGAATCTGCCCATCGAGTTGGCGGACGCGTGTCTCGTGCAAGATCGTTCGATATCTCGGCCCGGAAGGAATCCCCAACGTCGCCAAATCGGCGCCGGTCAACAGTGGCGGTGGATTCAAACGGTCCGGCGACCAAGCCAGCGCCCCTTGTGCGAACGCCGCTCCCGCCGACGAATGACCGTCAACGGAGGCCACTGCAGCGGCGACAGCGACGATCGTCTCAACATCTCGTTGGATGAGAATCGGTTGCACCGTCGACCAAGGAAGCCGATCAGCATTCTGAATCGTCTCGTGATGCTTCAAAGCAGCCGACGCACGTCGACTTTCCTCATTCGAGAGACGCCAGCGTTTACCGATCGCCGCCAGTGTCGCATTCCAGTCCTCGGTCACCAGCGCCAGACACGCCAACACGACAGAAAAGGATCGAGGTTGGACGTTACGCACCATTTGTTCGAAACGGTCAATTCGCGAAGCGACCGTTTGCGATTGATCCGGCGGCCGCCCATCCCCACCCGGCACCGAATCATCCCGCCCTGAATTTTCGGGCACTGAAACGCCCGACACCGAAACGTCGGGCCACATCGGGTTCAACTCTGGCAGAACGACGCTCTGCAATCGGCTCGCAACCAAATGTCGAAGACCCTCGGCTGCATTGGGAGAGACCAGTATTCGTCGCATCTCTGCACCGATCCTCTCGCCGCTGACCACCGCAATGTCATCTGCATGACCGACGATCGCTACTTGTGTCGCTGGCTCAATTTCGAACCCCAACGTCGTCGCAAAACGAATCGCCCGAAGCATCCGCAATTTGTCCTCTCCGAAACGCTGCAGAGGATCGCCAATCGTGCGCAGGACGCCACGCTCCAGATCGGCTTGACCTTCGACGTAATCAATCACGACTTGGTCAAACGGATCGTAAAACAGTCCGTTGATCGTGAAATCTCGTCGCTGAGCGTCGTGCATCGCGTCCCCGTAGTGCACGGAGTCGGGACGCCGACCATCACTGTAAAAACCATCGGACCGAAACGTGGCGACTTCCGTCGGTTCGACCGTGCCACCGCTGACCTGACCTCGCGGAGGCAAAACCCCGATCACTCCGAACGACGCGCCAAAGGCAATCGTGTTCCGCTTGCCAAACACGTCTCGCACCGATTCTGGCGTCGCGTCCGTCGCGACGTCGTAATCTTTCGGTGGTTGAGCAAGCAACGCATCGCGAACACATCCCCCCGCTAAATAGGCGACGAATCCAGCCTCGCGCAACTCTTGAATGATTCGCAAGGCTTCAGCTGCACGTGGGCCTTGCAGGAAAGGATTTGTATCGGCGTCGATCGTTCTGTCTACCAAGAAGGGAAAGGGACAAAGCGTTCCCTCGATTGTCGTCACCGATGAAGTCCGGTAAAAGCGTCTTCATGAATGAAGAAAAGCCTATCACGCATCGAAAACGTGGTGTCGTCGGTGTGATCTTTCGAGCCGAACGACTCCTCATCATCCGTCGATCGCTGACTGTTGCCGCACCGGGGAAACTTTGTCTTCCCGGAGGCGGCATCGAATCAGGAGAGTCAGAATCCGACGCGTTGGTTCGCGAGATGCAAGAAGAACTCGCCATCGATGTTGCGCCCATTCGACTTTGTTGGCGGAGTGTCACCGATTGGGGAACCGAGCTTGCATGGTGGCTGGCGCACCTCGATCACGACATCACTCCGATTGCAAATCCAGAGGAGGTTGCCGAAGTGCATTGGATGCAACGCGATGAGATTCGCACTGCTCACCAAATGCTTCCCAGTTTGCCAACCTTCTTGGATGCGTGGGAGCGTGGAGAGATCGATTTGACGGTTTAAGGTCGCACCCAAACTGGCGATTCACCTCGATGGCGAACAACCGAACGACGATGAAGGTTAGGCTTCATCGCTCGAATAAGAAGCTCTCGCGAGCGTTCGCAACCGGGCACTCCTTGTGCCCGGTTCGCGGGATCTCGATGACGCTCCTGGATACGAGATCCACGATCGTCAGACGATGTCAGCCCGTGGCCGCAAGCTGACCGCGTTAACCCCACGCAAGGCGAACTCGCGGAAGATCACAGATGGTGATGAAAGCATCACCCATGGCAGAACAAGAAGTTGTAAACCGATTGCTGTCAAAGACTTGCAATCATTTAGTCGCTGTTCTGTCTGTCGTCAAAAAAGGGCACGACCAAAGATCGTGCCCGCTCCGCCGACAGCGTTAGATTACGCCCTGGGCTGGCTCGGTCAACTGCAGATTGTCGATTTCGCCAAGTCGTCTTGGAGCTCGGTGCGCTAAAACGTTTGGCGAGCGCGAGTTAAAAATTCTGACGCTTTTTCGATGGGCCGATCTGGAGCTCTTCGAGCCAACCGAACCGACTCAGGCCCTCTTCCCCAACGGGGGGACACGCCTCTTCGCCTGCCCCCCAAAGCCGCTTCAACCGCGCACTAGACCCCCAGACAATCAAATCACCCATTTTGCCCATGTTCCGGGCGCTTTCTCGCTATCAAAGATCCCGATACGCTCTATCGATCCCGCCACCGACCTCTGACAAAGCTTTTGAACCTGATGACTGATACCCCTGTACATCTCGCCCTCGATCTCGGGGGTTCAAGCGGACGTGTGATCGCCGGCGTGGTCGAAGACGGAAAACTAAGGCTGGAACAGGTCCACCGGTTCGCAAATGATGCGATCCGCGTCCAGGATTCGCTGCACTGGGATGTCCTGCACCTCTGGCAGGAGATTCTCACTGGCCTCCGTGAGGCAGCAGCCAAGTACCCAAACGTTGCCTCGGTCGGCGTGGACTCGTGGGGCGTCGACTATGTGTTGCTGGATTCCCAGGACCAGTTTGCCGGACCGACCCGCAATTACCGAGACGCCAGAACCGTGGGGATGGTGGAAAAGTCGTTCGAAATCGTCCCTCGAGACGAGATATTTGCAGCAACCGGTCTGCAATTCATGCCGATCAATTCGCTCTACCAATTGTTAGCGGCGAAACTGGGCAACGAGCCATCACTGCAAATTGCCGACGGCTTTCTGATGATTGGCGATTGCTTTCATTGGCTACTGACTGGCAAGCGAAGCATCGAAGCAACAAATGCGTCGACGACGCAACTGCTCGATCCTCGCACGAAGACCTGGAGCGACGATTTGATCGAGCGATTCGATCTGCCCCGAAACATTTTCATCGATCCCATCGAACCGGGCACGATCCTGGGCCCGATTCAGCCTTCGGTTGCGGAGGCCACAGGGCTCGATGCCGTGCCGGTCGTCGTCCCGGCGACCCATGACACCGCCTCGGCGGTGATCGCAGTGCCTGTGGACGACTTCGCACCCGCGACGCCAAACTGGTGTTACATCAGCAGCGGGACCTGGTCCCTGATGGGCTGTGAGTTGGCGGAGCCCAAAATCAATGACCTGTGCTCGGAGTTGAATTTCACCAACGAGGGTGGAGTCAGCGGCAGCACGCGATTGCTTAAGAACATCGGTGGCCTTTGGGTCTTTCAGCAAATCCGAAAATCGCTCGAGCGTCGCGGCGACCCACCATCGTGGGAAGAAATGGTTTCGCAAGCGGAGGCCGCCGAGCCGTTCGCGCTGTTGCTCAACCCGGATGATCCTGCACTCATCGCTCCCGCCGACATGGTCACGGCGATCGAAGAATTGGCGATGCAGACGGGTCAACCGGCTCCAGCACAACCTGGCGTGATGTTCAGGGCAGCGTTGGAGGGTCTGGCTCTGCGGTACCGCGTCTGTCTGCAAATGCTCGAGTCGCTGATTGAGGCGAGAATCGAGACGATCCACATCGTGGGCGGCGGCTCACTCAACGAACTGCTGTGTCAGATGACGGCAGACGCTTGCGATCGCACCGTCGTGGCTGGTCCCGTTGAGGCGACCGCCATTGGAAACGTTCTGATGCAGATGATCGGTACTGGAAAGCTCGCTTCGGTTCAGTCGGCTAGGGAACTGGTGCGAAAGAGCTTCGAGACCCGTCAGTTCGAACCACAATCACCCGAGCGATGGACGGAGCCCGCCGATCGGTTCGCGAAGCTTTAAGGATCGGGCTGGCGTGTGGTCCGAACCACTTTACAGCGGTATCGGCGACGACGGAGCCAGCCACGGAAATCGGCTTGCAGATCGGTCCTACGCAAAGGGTTGCAGTCGGGCTACATTCCTATTCAGCAGCCTCGTTTACCTCCACTCCCTCGGGCGATCGATGACCATGGAACAACTCGCGCAGCGTAAAACTGAGATCCGCAAAACGGCACACGCCGCTCGTAAGTCACAGCAGGATAAGGATCAGATCAGCGAGCGAATCACATCGAAGGTAACGTCGTTACCGGAGTATGAAACCGCGAACTGCGTGATGTGGTACGTCGATGTGCGGGACGAGGCACGAACTCGACACGCGTTGCCGGAAGCTTTGGCCAGCGGCAAACGAGTGGTCATTCCCTATTGCGTCGACGGCGAATTGGAATTGTTCCATCTTGAGTCCATGGAAGAGATGGAAACCGGCATGTACAAGATTCTAGAGCCGCGATCAGATCTGCGCGATGTCGCGGCCAAGCAGGTTGCCGTCGGTGAACTTGACCTGATTCTGGTTCCCGGAGTTGCCTTCGACGATCGCGGAGGTCGCACGGGTCATGGCAAGGGCTATTACGACAAGTTGCTTGAGAATGCAAAGCCAGAGACTCCGCTCATCAGTTTGGCCTTCGAGTGTCAGATGTTTGATGAGATCCCGATGCAGGACCACGACATCTTCATGGACAAAGTCGTTACAGAGGAAAAAGTATATGACGGCATCGGCCGTAAAGGTCAGACGGAAGCATGAGCAACCTGAAGCAACTGGTCGATGACACCTACGCCGAGGGCTTCCGCAGTATCTACGGCGAAGTGTTGGTCACGGCCCGCGACGAACGCTGGCTGCGTCGCTGCGTCGCCGCGGCAACCGGCCACGCCTCGAGCACGATCATGTGTGATTGCGAAGCGGGTGTTTCACAATGGATCGACCAAGAACAAGCAACCGCCGGTGGTACGCCTGACGGTCGCGTTGGCGCCGTGTTGCAGTTTCATGTGCCCCGGTTTTTGAAAAATCGCGAGCGAAAACTGGAACAGGTCATGATGGCGAGGATCGGACAGAACGTCCTTACCTGCCCCACGGCACGTTGCTTCAATCGTCTGCACACCGATGACTATTTCAAGCTGGGTCGAAAGATTGCGTTATTCGGTGACCGACATCAGTTTCGTGACGTTCGGTACGGTGAAAAGGGATGGGTCGTCCCGGTGCTGGGAGGCGAGTTCTTCTTGTCGCGACGCTTCGGTTTCCGTGATGGAGTGATGGGTGGCAACCTTTGGTTCTTCGGGCCTGACGAGGACGTCGCGTTAGACGCGGCAGAGCAAGCAGCCGAG
The DNA here is from genome assembly GCA_051010815.1 of Rubripirellula sp. Classification (GTDB taxonomy): domain Bacteria; phylum Planctomycetota; class Planctomycetia; order Pirellulales; family Pirellulaceae; genus Rubripirellula. Next base: position 5,905 of record JBPCVD010000789.1, on the reverse strand, counting down.
GCAGCGGAGCAAACCCCGAACGTCATCACCACGTTCCCAGGCGGTGTAGCTGCGAGCGGATCCAAAGCTGGCAGCAGTTATGATTTCCTGATCGCCGCGACGTACGCAGAGTTTTGCCCGACCTTGAAATCGAAGCTGGGCGACGCATCACAGGTACCTGACGGCGTTGGCAGCATCATGGAAATCATCGTCAATGGTCGCGACTTGGAATCGCTGAAGACCGCGACGCGTAATGCGATCCATGCGGCCGCCGAAGTACCAGGTCTGATACGAATCAGTGCTGGCAACTATGGTGGGCGTCTCGGAAAAACCTTCATCCATCTACACGAACTGCTGGATGAAGTCGCAGAGGTTTCTTAGCGTCTCGTCATCCCATTGCGATCGGAATGCGCAACCACGCGTTAACTGCCAGCGACGGTTGCAGTTGTTTCGACGCGGCGCAGAAGTGGGATCAGCGATCGCACGACAATGTAACCGCGAGCACCAAGCGGCCAATCTATCGCGTGGTGACACGGCGGCTTGGAAGATTCCTACTCAATGGGATCCGCTGCGTCACACGACAGGCCCAACGTAACGCGTGAACACCCGGACGGACCGTTCCCAAACCGTGGCCAAGAATCTCCTCAATGCGCGGTGGAACGAGCAAGCAGTAGCCGACATTTCTGACGGTTTGCCGGGTGCGGATCGCGGTGAACACGGCGTCGGGTCGACGTCCCAGGCTCAAAAAGCCCCCGCCCAACCAGTTTTTGCGGTTTAACCCCGGGCAGCGCATAATGGTACGCCCGCCCTCCCCCCTTCCGCGTTCAGCATTCTCATGCGACTGACTTTACTCTGTTGCTCTCTCTTCGCTGCTCCCTTCTTACAAGCTTCCGACGACCTGCGATGGACCTTTGAGTCGCTTCCGCCGGAGTCGCTTGTGGGTGATGCGAGCACCCATTCGATCGGTCCTACAGCTGAGCATTTTGTAGGGCTTCCCGAGTCGAACGTGGCCCTTCAATTGGATGGCAACGGGGACTACGTTCGGATTCCCGACAATGGCCCACATGGATCCCTCGACTTCACGCAAGGTGAGCCGATCACCATGGAGGCATGGATTCGACTTGATCAGATCAGTCCGGGACAAAATGTTTACATCGTCGGGAAGGGTCGAACGCACAAGGACGGTCCCAAAGACAACCAAAACTACGCGCTGCGAATCAGGGCCGTCGGTCGCGATGGACGCATCAGTTTTCTATTCCGCAGCGCAGCCTCCGACGACCTTCATTCCGACTGGCACCGCTGGACGAGTGATCGTGGATTCCGACCTGACGGAGATTGGCATCACGTGGCGGTGACTTACCAATTCGGAGCGCCAGCTAGCATTCGCGGTTATGTCGATGGCAAATCCGTTGTCGGTAAATGGGATATGGGTGGGGCCACCGAACGGCCGCCCATTACCGATGACGACGAACTCTGGATTGGTTCTTCGATGGGCGGTTCATCGGGGAACTCATTCAAAGGGGCAATCGACGATGTCGTGATCCGCAGAAAGATCTCTCCAAAGAATGCCTTCGAAAACAAACGCATCGTCATCACGCATCCGCCTAGCGAACCCAAAGGGGGACTCATTCCCGAACGGGTCAACGTCACATTGCATGAGAACGTTGGGAGCAAAGGGGCGTGGACAACAAGTCTTCCAGATCCGTTCGTGAGATACGAGCAGTCTGCGTTCGGTTTTTCGCGGATTCCGATCCCCTTTGGTGAGGGCGGCGTACGTCGCGATTGGAAAGGCCCTGTTTTGCTAACTGCGATGGCAGACGTCCATTTGCCAGATGGCGAAGGGGAATGGATGTTGCGTGCCGGAGGAATGGCTCGACTATGGATCGATGATCAAGTCGTTGCGAATACGCCCGCGCATCTAGGCAATTCCAGTGGTCACGGTAACGTCGTCCCCTACGAACAACAGGATCCTTGGCTGCGTCCACCACGCGCCGGGCACTCGGAAGAGTACGCGACGCATCACCAACTCGACTCCGGACTGGCACGGATCACTCTGCAAACCATGATTGGCGGTGATGGACTGCGTCATGAGATTGGCGAGGTAATGGTTGCGTTTCGTGCCAATCGCGCGGACGCCTGGCAACTTGTTTCGTTGGGGGAACCCTACACAATCACCGACGGAGACTGGCAACGTTACGTGCGAAGTCTTGATCCAATCGTTCAATCGATTGATGATCGATTACGACGTCAGGCATCGTCAACGGAAGACGCATACTGGAAAGAGAGGCATCAACGCTCAAGAGAATACATCGCGTCACTTCCGCCACTATCAATCACGAACAATCGCTCTTCGCAAACAGTTCCCGGCCACGAGATCGACGTCCTGATTGACCGTCGCCTCGAAGAACTCAACGCCGCCGAGACCGTCACGGCTCGAACCAGTGACGCGCAATTCCTTCGACGACTGTACCTGGACACCGTTGGCGTTGTCCCAACACCACAGGAGCAGAAGACGTTTCAAGCCTTGAAAGGCAGTCTGCGTGAACGTCGGCAAAAGTTGGTCGACACAGTCCTTGCGGATCCACGTTGGGCCGATCACTGGACCGCATATTGGATGGACGTTCTAGCTGAGAATCCGAACGTTCTAAAACCAACGCTCAACAATAGCGGCCCCTTCCGTTGGTACCTCTATGACATGATGCGGGACAACGTACCGGTCGATCGCTGGGTCACCGGTTTGATACGAATGAATGGAAGCTTGCTACGCGGTGGCCCTGCAGGATTTTCGATGGCAGCCGAAAACGATGTGCCGATGGCTGCCAAAGCTCACGTTGCGACAAGTGCTTTCCTCGCGGCCAACATGAAATGCGCCCGTTGTCATGACGCGCCCTATCACGACTGGACACAAAAGGACCTGTTCTCGATCGCCGCCATGTTGGGGCGGACATCGATCAAAATCCCGGCCAGCAGCAGTGTGCCACAGGAGTTCTTTGCCGGAGAAGATGAGGGTGAGTCTTTGATCACTCTGAGCCTAAAACCGGGTGAAAAAGTATCCGCCGAATGGCCGCTGTCCAGCTACACCACCGACGTCGCCCCGATTTCCGATGAATTCGGTGGGCAACGAGACTCACGCGATGAACTTGCCTATCACTTCACACGCCCTGAGAATCAGCAGTTCGCCAAGACAATCGTCAACCGGATTTGGCAGCGTCTGATGGGCGAAGGAATCGTCGAACCCATTGACGACTGGGAGGGTGCCGACCCAAGCCACCCCGAATTGCTCGAGCATCTCGCTCGCGAACTTGCCGCCAATCAGTTTGATGCCAAACATGTCGCCCGATTGATTCTTAATTCAGATGCCTACCAGCGACAAAGTATCGACCAGCCTGTGACCCGAAACGAATCGGCTCGCACGTTTGGCGCTCCGCGGCAACGACGGATGTCGGCGGAGCAACTCGTCGATTCACTTCATGCGGTCGTCGGACGTCCCATGGACAGCGATGAGCTCACGTTCGACCCAGAAGCTCGCATGAATCCTTCGGCCCACAACAACCTTGGGCTGCCGACACGTGCATGGCAATTCACTTCGCTCTCCAACGAGCGTGATCGCCCCGCGCTCTCACTCCCACGCGCGTCGGCAATCACGGAGTGCCTGGAGGCTTTCGGCTGGACCGGCTCACGTCAGGAACCTATCAACCACCGCCAAGATGAGGCCAACGTCATTCAACCAGGCATGCTAGCCGGAGGCTTGCTAAGCATTCAGCTGACACGTCTGACAGACCAAGATGAATTGACGGGACTCGCCATTCGTGCGACCTCACCGGACGATTTGGTGGACCAGATTTTTGTACGATTTCTGACTCGTCCACCGCGTGACAACGAACGGGCTCGTTTTTCAAAATTGCTTCGTGACGGATTCGACGATCGCGTGTTGAAGGAAGCGACGTTGCCCGAAACACCGATTCGCGAACCCTTCGTAAGCTGGGCCAACCATCTTCATCCCGATGCCACGGATGTCAGACTCCGCCAGTCGGCAAGATTGCGTCTCGGCCCGGAAGCAAGTCGCCGACTCAATCCCGATTGGCGAGAACGATTTGAGGACGCGGTCTGGGCGTTGATCAATACGCCCGAGTTCATTTTCCTTCCCTAGCCCGCCGACTGACATGGCCGTTTCATCTTTCGATCGTCGATCCTTTCTCCGCGCTGGCAGTGCGGCTACGGCATGCGCATCGCTCCATGCCCCAACTCTCCGAGCGGAGGAGACCTTACCGAAACTTTCGCCAGGCAAGGCAGAGCACTGTATTTTTGTTTGGCTCGGCGGCGGGATGTCCCAGATCGACACATTCGATCCCAAGCGACGAGGTGATTCCAAAAGCCGAAAAGCGGGCAGTGACTACGCCGCAATCGACACATGTGTTGACGACGTCCAAGTTTGTGAACACCTTTCCCGCCTCGCCGACCGCATGGATCGCCTGACTGCAGTTCGAACGGTCAACCATGACGTGATCGACGAACATGCAGCGGCCGTCAACCGCGTCCACACTGGGCGAACGGTCAGCGGCACAGTGAGCTATCCCTCAATCGGCTCGATCATCGCCAACCAACGTGGCGCGGCGGGCGAGGGCGTGCCCGCCTATGTCCTGATTGGCTATCCCAACGTCACTCGTGGCCCCGGATTCCTGGGCGCCAAAGACGGTTACCTGTACCTGACCGACACGGAGTCGGGCCCCGCAGGTCTCGCTCGTCCCGAATTCATTGGTGATGCTCGAGCTCAACGGCGAGGCGATTTGTTGGATATTTTGCGTGGTTCGATTCGCGAAGACGCAAGACTCGGATCCTCAAATTCAATTCGCTCGTACGACGAAGCACTGCAGGAAAGTCGTCGCTTGGCTGGACCAGAGTTCATGGAAGTATTTGACCTGAAAAGCGAAGACTCCGACCTGCGGGAAAGCTACGGTGATGAGTTCGGCCAACGCTGCTTACTTTCTCGGCGATTGATTGAACGTGGCGTCCGCTTCGTGGAAGTCGCACACAACCTGAACTTCGTGAACGGCACGGGTTGGGATACACACAATCAAGGCCAACAGAAACAACATGTACTGATCGATCAACTTGATCGTGCGATGTCAGCCATGATCGATGACCTCCAATCTCGGTCCATGCTCGACAAGACGCTGATTGTGATTGCGACCGAATTCGGTCGCCCCGCTGGCTTCGACGGTGGCGGCGGTCGAGGACATCAATCGAAAACATTCACGATGGTCTTGGCGGGCGGAGGCATGAATCACTTAGGCGCCTTCGGCCAGACCGATGAACTATCGAAGGAAGTGGTCACAGATCCCGTCAGCATTCCAGATTTCCACGCGACGATCCATCATGCCATGGGCATCGACCCAGAGCAGATTCTTTACGACGGCGAAAGACCGGTCCCGATCACGGACGGTGGCAAACCGGTACGTCCCCTATTCTCTTGACGGTCGGTCCATTCATCACCGTTCGCCATACAAACGAAACCCTCCTGCGAGGACCGACAAATGATGACCCGACTGCCGATTCACTTGTCCATTGGTCATGCCCATTTCGCGCTGGCCGCGTGCCTGCTGCTACCTCTCGTCGCCCACGCACAGCAGAAATTCGTAGCTAACTACGACGAGTCGAAGATCCCCGCGTTTCAACTTCCCGATCCGCTGGTGATGGCATCGGGGCAACCCGTTGGCGATGCTGATGCTTGGACGCAAGAAAGACGTCCCGAGCTTCTTGAGTTGTTTGCCAGTCAAGTTTACGGGCGTGCTCCGGATGCTTGTGAGATTCAACACAAGCTCATCAGTTCCAATGACAGTGCCATCAACGGCAAAGCCATCCGTCGTGAGGTCGATGTCACGTTTGGAAGTGGCCCGCATGCGACGACGATGCGACTCCTCATCTA
>JBPCVD010000788.1:0-15436 GCA_051010815.1 Rubripirellula sp. | reverse complement strand
GTCCATCACGAGTTCGATCGATTCGCCATCGGCCTGGGAGAGCGTCTCGGCTGTGGCTGCGATCGAATTGGACAAGATTGAGTCTTGAAGTTGCTCGCGTTCGCTCCAACGCGAGGTGACCTCGCCTTGGACCAACGCGCTTGTGGTCCCTGCAACGACCAGCAAAATCATCAACACCAGAAGCAGAAATGCCGCGCCCCGACGTTTGCGACGTTTGCGTCGTATGGCTTGCGTGGATTTCGGGGGCTGCAGACGGGGGCGGTCCGACGTTTGAACTTGCGCGATACTCATCGTGCACTATCCTCCCCGTTTCCGAGTGTGGCTTCAATCGCCCAGTCGGCATGAAGCTGCGGGCTTCGCAGATCGAGTCTCACGCGACCGCCACTTGCCGTGACTGTTGGCTCGCAGTCTTCCGGAAGTGTGAAGCGATCGACTTGGTTCCGTTCGTCAGCGTTGGATTCGCGGCTTCGTCGAAAGGTTTGCCTGACAGCGTCCCATTCGTAGCGGACGACAGCTCGCGGGCTTCGCAGTTCCAGCGGCCATTCGGCTTCCGGAATGACCACGTCTTCGGCTTCGCGAACGTCGGAACGGAAGATTTTTGCTAGACGGTCGACTGAGGTCCGTGCCTGCCGCGCCTTGCCATGCCGCTGGCCGATTTCCGTCACCGCCGACAGGATCCCGGCCGACGCGACAGCCAAGATCAGCAGCAGCGCCACCGTAGTCAGCACCTCGATCAACGTGATCGCCCGGCGACCCTTGCAATGCGATGCCGGGCGGCGAGCACGACGCGGAATCATGGTTTTACTCTGACGCATCGTCGGTCTCTCCATCTTCCGTGGTTGTCTCCGTTGACGTGTCAGTCAGTTGCTCGGAATCGACATCTTTCTCGGCGATTCGCCAATCATGCAGTGTGACCGCCGCGTTGGGTGCGGCAGCCACTTCGATTCGCAGATGAACGCCCTGATGCTCACCACTTTCAAACGGGTTGGCCGAGACGTCGATGATCGCGTCTGTTTCTTCCTGCATTTTTGCAGCCAGGGGGCCGAATTGCGATTCGAGTCGGTCGATGTCAATTGATTTCGATCGTTCCAGCAAGTTTTCGGCTGTCAGTTTCGCCGCAAGCCGATCGTCGGCCTGATGATTCAAGGCCACGGAGTTTCGCGCCAAGCGAGTCAAGGCGAGCGTCGCGGTGGCGATCAACGCTGCCGCAATCACGCATTCGATCACCAGGCTGCCATTTCGCAGTCGTGTTCGAATTCGTTGTCGGACGGCAAATGGTCGGACAGTTTTGAGCATGCGACCCCGTCCTAGGAGAGTTGATTGATGAGTTGAGAAAGCGTGGCGAAGAATCCGAATGCATAGCCCGCAACCGCCAATCCCAGCAGCAACAATAGCGCTGGAAACAGGATCACCATCGTCCATCGCAAATTGGCACGGGCGTCGCGAATGTTTTGGGCCGCGATCGTTCGCAGCAGTTGCGACGTCCGCGCGGGTGAAGCATCGGTCAGCCAAGCGGCTTCTTCACGTTCGATCCAACCGACGAGGCGGATTGCTTCGATCGGATCGGTTCCGAGTTGAACGTTTCGCAGCGCATGCTCGAATAAACGACGTTCGTAGAATCGCTGAGAGACCTCGTGTCCCGTCGCAAGTGCCCGTCCCATTGGCCAACCGGCATCGATCCCGTCGGCAAGGCCACACAAAATTTCGCCATTCCGCTCAGCCAAGCGTGGCATCATGGGGATCCAGCGTGGAAGTCGCAATCCGAACAAGTGACCGCGAGTGAGCATCGGAGTGACGATCAGCACCAGGAACGAAATCAGCATTAAGATCCAAACCGCAGGCCCCAGCGTGAACATCCACCGATAGGGTAATTCTCTGGAAAAGAATTCTTCAAACAGCATCTCCAATGTCGGCACGATAAACAGCGACATGAAGGTCAGGACAAGGCAAGTTACCAGCGTGGCGACGGTCAAGTAGATGAACTGACCGTACGCCGGCATCATGCTGCTATCGGCCAAAGCCATCTCGCTGGCTTCGCTCTGGTACGCCCGATCCTCCTTTGGCAACGTGCCTGCCGGCGTCTGCATTGCGATCGCTGTCCGCATTTGCAATGGCACTCGCGAAAGCACCGCGGCCTCGACCGGATCTTCGCCCATCATCAGACGTCGTGTGTATTCGTAGCAGGGACCGCTAATCGGGCCCGAGCGAGAAAAGGCCAATGCAACTTTTCCAATCGCGCCGTCTCGATGACACACCGACCGGAGCGCGGAGTTGAACGTGTTGACGCTATTGCGATAACGGCGTGACGAGTAATCGACCAGCGCATAGATCAGCAGGATGCTCATCAAAGCTCCAAGCAGTGACGGGATCACAGCCAAGAGACCGATGAAGAGCAGGAACAAGACGATGATTTTGACAATCAGCTGTGCTTCGCGTCGCAGCATTACGTTAGTCCTCGAATCATTTGTGCCGCGATTCGCCACATCCAGCCCAGGGTCAGTGAAATGCTGATCCAAAGCACGATGCCCGCGATGATCGTCGAAATCATCGGCGTCGACTGCAGCATCAGCACCAGGCGTCGTCGCCCCACATCAAGAAAGTGCTCTGCCGCTATCTGCCATTGTTGTTGCGGTTCCGAACCGGAGGTGGCGATTAGCGATTCAAGAATGACCGAGTCCGAGTTCGCGCTGGCGGCTTCATCCACCGCTTGGCCGCCCCGCTCCACACGATCCGCCGCTCTCAGCAGCCAATCCCGACTGGGGGCGGTCGCCGTGACCTTTGCCGCCGTTCGAAAGGCTTCCGGATACGTGCATCCAACGGTCAGGAGTCGGTTGACGGCATCGCTTGAGCTAGACCAATCGATCGCGGAGAGTGTCCTGCTGAAGCCAGGGACTTTTCCCAAACCCCAAGCAAGTGGACCAGCAACCACCATCAGTACCGCAAACGCGACCAAGCCAATTGGCACAATAGAGATTGTCCAGGGCGCTGTCAGCTCCGTGCGCACCTGTCCGCTCAACAGCTGTTGAACACTCTGCCCGAAATGGTAGGCGACCCCAGCACTGACGATTGCGGTCACACTGATCAGCAACCAGCCGGCAATGGCGCACCATTTCGCGCGACGCCGCATGCTGGTCCGCTGCTGTTCCCCTTCCAGCCATTGCAGAACGACTGGAGCATCCTGCTCACCACCTTTGGAAAGTCGGATCGCCACGGGATCGAGAGAACGTGAAAGGGCCGAAGTTACCACTGTGCCACCTGACGATAGACGGGCGCAATCACCCACCATGCGTAAGAGAGAGTCAACACGAGCCCGACAGTCACCATGGCTAGCCGCGGAATGAATCGAGTCCAAAGGTACCGATGACGACGGGCGCCTTCGGCGTGAACCGAGCCGAAGTAGCGAAGCTTCGCGATCAAGGTTTGTTTCTGACTGACATTGATCGACTCGATTGGAATCATGCCTTCGTCGGTCGCAAGCAACCGCTTCACGGCCGGGGTTTCGAAAGTTGGGTCCCGCAAGCTGATCAATTCAGATTCGCCAGACATCTTGGCGGCCGACTCGATCGCGGATGATTCGGGGACGTCATGTTCCACTTGGTCGGCAAGCGTTTCACAGAACAGACTCAAACGCGCCTCGCGTGGTAAACGCTTTCGAGAGTAGACCAGCTTGGCGACGAGGATCAGGGCGGCGATCGCAACCAATGGCGGAATCCACCAATTCTGCTGAAGCCAAAACGCGATCACAACGACCGCTGCCGGCCACTGCACGTCGGCGCCGTTGTAGATCCGAACCAATGGTGCCATGACGCCCGCGGCAATTGCATAGCCAATGAACAGCAGCAGAATCGGATAGAACCAAAGTAGACGAGACGTTTCGGTGTAGTCGGATCGCCGTCGAAGCTGTCTGGCGAATCGCTCCATCAGTCCTGGTTCACCACTCTGCTCGGCCGCTCGCACCGCCGCAGAAGCTTGATCCGCAAGAGGCGCGTTCATCTGTGAGACGACCGCTTCCAGGCTTTCACCGCGCTCCAATCCCTCAACCCCTTTGCCGGCCACGCGAGCGATTCGCCCCAAACGCCGATTCTGAAGTCGCCGCAGCGAATCAACGACCGGCGTCCCAGACCTCATGGCGCAGGCGATCTCTTCCAACAGGGCGGCGACTTGCAAGTCGTTCAGCTTGGCCATGAAGCAGGCGTCAGAAAAGCGATTGTTCGGATGAGTGGGGACGAGATGCGGTGGAGGTCTCAGACGCACGCGATTGGGAAGTTTGCCCTCATGCATGGGCCCCGAGAGAGCCGAATGAGAACGCTTCCACCTCGGTGGGTTTAGGACCAACCACCCCGATGGGCACCAAATGGTTCGAAATGTGGCGCCGCATTCGATCTAGGCTAATGGAACGCAATCCCCCCATGCAAGCGTTTATTGGAGGCGTCTCCCAGGCGATTGTTACGTCACTTGTCGGTTTGAAGCCATTTCGCTAATCTTTGCGGCTGATTTAACGGGGGACGAAGTGGTTAAACCCGTCCCCATTTCGCAACTTACCATGACACGTGGGACGAAGGGCGAGCGATCCGATCAGGATTCGATGCCCTGGAAACGGTCAACTGGACCAGTTTCTCGTAGCCCGTCTTGGGAACCAAAGGATTTTGTCTCGTGGCAGACGCAATTGTAAAAGAGATGATCGAAGCTGGTGTTCACTTTGGACACCGGACCAGTTTGTGGAACCCGAAGATGTCGCCGTACATCTTTGGAAAAAAGAAGCAGATTCACATTCTCGACATTCGAGAAACGTTGCGTGGATTGCTTCGAGCAAAGAAATACCTCAGTCAAGTTGCCGCCGGCGGCAGTTTGATCCTGTTTGTTGGTACCAAGCGACAAGCTGGCGAAGCAGTCGAGGCCCAGGCACTTCGTTGCGGCATGCCATTCGTCAGCGAGCGATGGTTGGGTGGTACGCTCACGAACTTCCGCACCATTCGCAGTCGTCTTGGTCGATTGGAAGAGCTGGAAGACCTTCGTGGCAGCGATCGCATCAACGAATACAGCAAGAAAATGCAGTCTTCGTTGAACCGCGAGTATCGCAAGATGTACCGGAACCTGAACGGCTTGCGATCCATGAACCGCTTGCCAGAGTGCTTGTTCATTGTCGATCCCGGCAAAGAGAAGAACGCCGTACGCGAAGCGAAGAGACTTGGAATCGCCACGGTGGCCCTGATCGATACCGATAGCGATCCCACCGACATCGATCTGCCAATTCCCGGCAACGATGACGGGATTCGCAGCGTCGAGCTCGTGATGCGAAACCTTGCCGACGCGGTCAACGCAGGCAAAGGTCAATTGGCGATGAACAAGGTCATCGAATCCGATGCTGCAAAGGCGGCCGCATCCGCTCCCAAAGAAGCTGCGGCGGAACCTGTCGCTGCCGGTGGCGAGTCGTCGGGCGACGCATCAGCCAAAGGCTAGGCAACGTTCGGCCCACAGTGGTCGATCTGCACTCGCTTGATCTCAAGGATCGGTTCATCTGATCCTCGGGACCCTGTCCAGGCGGGGTTCCAAACACTTCGATGCCCTGATCCGAATCGGGGCCCCGATCGAGACGGCGAACCCAGCCGAATTTCCAGACGTCCAAGACCTTCATGGGAGATGGATGTCTGGCGCGGTGTCTCGACCGCACCCCAAACCCACTCATTCGCGCGAAGTCGCACAAGGATCCATTGAAGGAAGAATATGTCTATTTCAGCCAAAGACGTAAGTGAACTACGAAAAGCTACCGGCGCAGGGATGATGGACTGCAAGGAAGCCCTGAAAGAGTCCGACGGCGATTTTGACGGTGCCCTCGATTTCCTTCGTAAGAAGGGACAGAAGGTTGCTGCCAAACGAGCCGACCGGGAAGCCAATGAAGGTGTTGTCGTCGCGTTGTTGAACGATGCCGGCGATCGTGGCTTGCTGCTTGCATTGAGTAGTGAGACCGATTTCGTGGCCAAGAACGATGACTTCATTGCCTTCGCAAGCGGCTTGGCTCAACTCGCGATGGACAACAACGCAGACAGCAAAGAAGCAGTTCTGGCACTGCCCTATGAAGGCTCAACCGTCGCTGAAAAGCTGGTTGAGAAGACGGGTGTGATCGGCGAGAAAATTGAAATCTCCGATTTTCAAACTGTCTCTGGCGAGAACATCTCGTCCTACATTCACGCTGGCAGCAAGATTGGTGTCCTGGTTTCCTTCAAGGATGGCGGGAATGCGGAAGCACCTTCGTTCTTCCGAAGTGTCGCCATGCACATCGCGGCCATGAGTCCTTCGATTCTTCGTCCGGAAGAATTCGACGAGGATTTCGTGCAGAAGGAGTCCGAGGCATTACGTGCGCAAATCATCTCGGAAAACGAGCTGAACGAGCGTGAGAATCTTGGCAAGGCACAAAAGAACGTTCCACAGTTTGCCAGTCGACGTCAGTTGACCGACGAAGTGTTGGCAGCAGCTGAAGAGGCGATCAAGGCGGAACTGAAGGCAGAAGGCAAGCCAGAAAAGATCTGGGACAAGATCGTGCCGGGCAAGCTGGAGCGATTCATTTCTGACAACACGCTGCTGGACCAGGAGCGTTGTCTGCTGAGTCAGACCTACGCTCTGGACGACACCAAGACCGTGGAAGCTGCGATCAAGGCCCTGGCCGACGACGCCGAAATTGTGGCCTTCCGTCGCGTTTCGGTTGGCTAAGACGAATCTCGGACTCGATGCTGCCCGCAAGGTGTTGGGCATCGATCCACCGAACAACCTCGCCGAACCCCCATCGGATCGGCGAGGTTTTTTCGTATCATGAGACGTAACTCGCTTTCCGTTCTGTTCCATTTTCCCCAGCGCACAGCATGTCCGACGAACTCGACTCGAACGAATCGCTCCGTTACCGCCGCGTCATTTTGAAGCTGAGTGGCGAGAGCCTGGCGGATGGCGGCGGACGCGGAATCAGTGGCGAGGAAGCGGGCCAAATCGCCCGGCAAATCAAGCAAGCACACGAGTCCGGCTGTCAGATTGCGATCGTGATCGGTGGCGGCAACATCCTGCGTGGTGCTCAGTTTTCAGGTAGCAACGCGTTGGTTCAAGAGGCCACCGCACATTACATGGGGATGCTGGCCACCACAATCAATTCGCTTGCGATGCAGGATGCCATTGAATCTCATGGATTGCAGACTCGCGTCATGTCGGCCATTCCCGTCGATAAGATCGCGGAGACGTTCATTCGTCGCCGAGCCATCCGACACCTGGAGAAAGGGCGGATCGTGATTTTGGCCGGAGGCATCGGCAATCCCTTTGTGACCACCGATACGGCCGCCGCTCAGCGAGCTCTTGAGTTGGAAGCCGATGTCGTCCTGAAGGCGACCCGCGTCGACGGGGTTTATAGCGATGATCCTGAGAAGAATCCGCACGCCGTGCTTTACGAGTCGCTAAGCTACGCCGATGTGGTCAACAAGAATTTGAAGGTCATGGACGCGACGGCGATCGCATTGTGCCAGGAACATGAGAAGCCCATCCTCGTATTCAACTTCAAAAAGGATGGGAACATTGTCAAAGCAATTTCGGGTGATACCGTAGGAACTTGGATCGGGCCCAAAGCAAACTAGCCCCCGTCTTGAAACACTCTCACTGATGCCTCTTCCCCAAGGACGCCAATATGTCTGCAGATGAAGTTTTAATGGATACCGAGGAACGGATGGAGAAAGCAATTTCTCACCTCGGAGACAGCCTGTCTGGCATTCGAACCGGTCGTGCGACACCCGGTTTGGTCGACTCGATCCGCGTCGAGGTGTATGGATCGATGCAGCCCTTGAAGCAGCTTGCTTCGATTGGGACCCCGGAACCGCAGCAGATCGTGATCCGGCCTTACGATGCATCGACCATCAAAGAGATCGAGAAAGCGATCGTCGCCGGCGCCCTGGGACTGAATCCACCGAATGACGGTCGTATGATCCGTTTGAATGTGCCAGCCCTCTCCACGGAAGTTCGTAAGAAGATGGTGTCCCGGATCAAGGAGTTGTCCGAGGAAGCAAAGATTTCCGTTCGCAACATTCGTCGCGATGCGAACAAGGCTGCAGATACGGCCGAGAAAGCGAAAGAGATGAGCGAAGATGATCGCGACAAGTTGAAGGAAGAGGTTCAAGAACTGACGAAGAAGTTCGAGGTCAAAGCGACGGAAATGGCAAAGTCGCGTGAGTCTGAAGTCACCGAGAGCTAACGAGAGCTTTTGGCGACAACTCCCTGACATGACGGGGCGAGACCGATGAAACGGTTTCGTCCCGTTTCTTTTTGCGCCACCAAGACAATGGGGTGATCCGAAACTGAGACGTATGCGCCGCCGGCGACCTCGGCTAACTGTCACGCGAGTCAACGCGTTTTGAGCGTGAAAAATTCCCTACAGTGTCCGCGTGATCGTTTCCCCCTTCGCAGTGCCCCCGTCGCAGTGCCCCCGTCGCAGTGCCCCCGTCGCCCCTTCCTCTTTTGAGTTCTTACGCATGTGTTCTCGTCTTCTTCTTGGCTTGCTCTGTCTCACGCTCGCCTTCTCGATGACTGCCGTCCAAGGTTGGACTCAGGAGGCGGTCGCAGAGATCACGCTTCCCGAGACCGACGAAGGTTTGCCGGGTGCGGGTCCGATCCGACGTTACGATTGGTTCCGAAACCTGTGGAGCAAGCGACGCGGCGAGTTCGCGAAACGCGCTCCGCAGGAAAGCGGTGGGGTGGTATTTCTCGGCGACTCGATCACTCAAGGTTGGAGAGATGATTTCCAAGGGGACTTCGGTGATCTGATCGTCGCCAATCGCGGCATTTCAGGTGACACCACGCGTGGCATGCTGATTCGGATGGACGAAGACGTCTTGAGTCTTGATCCGTCAGCCGTCGTGATGTTAATGGGAACGAACGACCTGGAGGAAGGAGCGGAACCTGCGACGATCGCCAGCAACGTCGAATTGATCATCAATCGTTTGAAGGACCATGATGGTGAGATGCCGATTGTTGTTTGCCAGGTCTTTCCGAGTAGTGCGACAAAGAAGCGTCCTGCCGACAAAATTCAAGAAATCAATCGGCTGGTTGCGGCGGCGGTCAAGGGTGACCCTCAAGTGACAGTGGTTGATACATGGACGCTCTTTGCGAACCCGCAGGGTGATGCGAAGGCAGAAGAGTTTCCCGATTTGCTACACCCCAATCGCATGGGCTACGACAAATGGCGTGCGGCGATTTGGCCGGTCCTGGCGACCCATGGCTTCGTCGACAAACAGCAAGCAAAGTTCGAGCTGGAAAGCGGATTCGAGCCTCTCTTCAATGGCAAAGATCTGACCGGTTGGGGTTTCCGTCCTACCAGCGAGAAAATGCGGAAGGGGCGTTCGCGTTGGCTCGGGCGTGATCCGGAAAACGCACCGGCTTGGCCCCTCGTCGATCAGCCCGTCGAGTTTGATGGGAAAGCGGCGACACCCGAGGGACGCTATATCGCCAAGAACGGCCGACTTGTTGTGACGACGCCGCCCGAGGGGCGCAAAATTCAACAACTGTGGACCACTCGCGATTTCGATGGCGATTTTGAGTTAAGGCTTGAGTTCCGAGCCACCCCGAATGCCGACAGTGGTGTCTTCCTCCGTGAGCCTCAACTTCAGTGTCGCGATTACGCGCTCGCGGGTCCTTACAAAGATCCGAAGAACTTTCGGGAGGGAGACTGGAACGAGCTTGTCGTGAAGGTAAAGGATGGCGTCGCACACTGTTCCTGCAACGGTGAAGTGATCGAGGAAGCAATGAAAGTTCCCGCCAGCGGTCCGATCGGACTGGAAGGCGATCGGGGCCAGGTCGAGTACCGGCACCTGCGTTGGAAGCAGCTCTGATCTGTTGCTTGGTGCGGCAATTCCAAACCACCTAGCGTTAAAATTCGAATTCGTATGTTTGTCGGTACCCTGCTTCGGAGGCTCTTCGCATGATTGATCGCCGTCTTGTCCGTGCTGCCATCGGTGTTTCGTTTCTAGCGTGCTGGATGCTCTTCTCCTTTGCCGAGGAACCTGAAAAATCGGCGGAGAGTGACCTGCGAGAGTTGCTTCTTGAGCATCATGCGGTGTTGGAGCAGCGGGCGGAAACGATCCGTGCCGCGAATCAACAGGGAAATCTTGGCATGGATCAAGTTCTGGAGGCCGCCAATGATGCCCTCGGGGCAGAACTGGAGCTTGCCGAGACTCCAGAGGACCGAATCGCGATTCGAAGGAAGATGCTTGATAACGCCAGTAAGATCGAGCAGATCTTTCAGCTTCAATCAAATAACGGAATGAAGCCGATTCAAGATTTCTTGCAGGCCAAGGCCGACCGCATTGAATTTCAAATCGCGCTTGTCCGAGAGCAGAACGGGACGCAGTGAAGCTGTGACCGGAATGGGATGCGTTGATCGGCGGCGAGTGACAGGGTCGCACTCGCGCAGTGTGTTAGGGTCGCACCCGCGCGGCGCAACCAAGGCCCGCGTCGTCTTACTTATGCGAACGGGCTCGGCGTCTGGCCTTGGTATCTCGCGTTGGCGAAGTCTCGATACCAGCGAGAGAGGGACTCGACCTTCTTGCGTTCTTCGGTCCGAATGGGACGCGTAAGGTCCTGGCTGAAGCTCTCAACTCGGTCCGCAAATTGGTACAGCGTCTCGCTCGGCGAGCGAATCAGGGAATGGCGTTTCAGGCGGCGGTCGGCTCGTTTCAGGTAACTGCGACTCTGCTGGTCAACCGCATCACGCCCCGTTTTGGCGGGACGGAGGTACCTTGACCAGAGCAAGAACAGCAGGACCAGGAAGAGTGGTAACTGTGCGAACCGAAACAGCACCATCAAAGGGTCGGTGGCGCGGATGGACAAGAACCATCCGGTGACGCGACTCAGGAACGATTCCCCATCTTCGCTGTCGTCGCCACCGAAGACGTCGAACAGTCCATCACTCTGCTCTGCTTGAGCGCGAGGGTCAACGGTTTGGTAAGTTCGGCCAGGCGTCGATTCCACCGGAAACCATTCCTGAGACTGATCGTCGTAGGCTTCTGCCCAGGCATGTGCATCACGATTTCGTGCGACCCAAAACTCGGTCTCGTCATTCAGTTCGTCGGCGACGTATCCGGTAACGTATCGGGCTGGCACACCGGACTGTCTCAGCATTAGTACCGTCGCAGTTGCAAAGTATTCGCAGTGTGCGTCGTGTTTGACGCGGAGGAAGTGCGCGATGGGATCGACGCCGCGTGGCGCCCCGGTGCCATCGAGCGTGTATCCGAAGTTTCCTTGGAAAAACTGGCTGACGGCATTCGCTTTGCCTGCGGCACTGCTTTCGCCGTCACACACATCTTTCACCACATCGGCGAGATCCGGTTTCAGCCACGAGGGGACATCCAACAACGCACTTCGCTGAGATTCCGTCAATGTTTCTTGGAGCGGCCACAAACCGACGGCTGCAACATAGGGCTTGGTGACATCGACACCTCGCCGCACAACGTTGTGATCCGTCACCAATATTTCGCGACTATTGGCCTCCATCCACCGAGTGGTCAAAGGCAGGAAGACGACAGGCCCCTTGATCGGGTCGTTGTGGACTTCGATTTTGATGGTCGCGTCAGACGTTTCCGTCAGCGAAAACCGATTCAGATCCAGATCTCGATCGTCGCTTTGGAGACGCGTGTTGCCTCGGCCGATGGGAGCTAACGCGCGGTCACGAAACGGTGCCTCCGCGGACGGATCACGAATGTTTAGGGCGAAATTCGACCAGCGTCGTTCGCGGTAGCGATCAAAGGCATGGCCGCGAAGGTAGCCGGGTGGGTATTCCGCGTGGACACGAAGGGCGATTTCCTGCGGGTCGCCCAACATGTGGCGACGAATCGATCCCAATCGGCTGCCGCGTACGTACCGCGTGCCGCCGATGTAGGATTCGTCCGTGACCGCGTCGAGCGAAGCTTGGAGCTGTTCTTGAAGGCTTTCCTGGATTCGCGGTAGCACGGAACTGGTTGCATTGGCGATGGCGCTGGTCGCCATCATCAGGGCCGACAATGTCAGGAGTGAAAAGATTGCGTTAAGCCATGCCGTGCGCTGTTCACCTGTGGGTTCGACTGCGGGACTCGATTTTCTGCTGCGAGCGCCGCCCAGGATGATCTGCGATGCCAATGCGTAGCCGACACAGGAGGCTAACGCCACAGTCGTTTGGGCTGCCAGCGTCACGCTGGTACCACCAGCTGCAACACAAAGAAGAATGACGACCAACCCGAGCGCCAGCATCGCTACATGTCCGCGCGGCTGTCGCCACCAAACCACCAACGAGCAGAACAGGGAGGCGTGAGCGATGATGTCGACGCCGGCATAGATTGGGTTGATCACATCGCCGAGTTGTTGGCCGAGTCGCCAAGCGGCTGTGACCCCGATGATCCCAATGTACAGCAGGGACATCAGCGACCAGCGGACCCACCGCGGGATTTGTTTGTTTGCAGGAGGCGCAGGTTCTGCAGCGAGGCGTCGCTGACGAGTGTAGTTCAGAAACAACAAAACGGCGGCGAACGTGCAGACGGGAATCCAGGCGCGGAACGTGGAAGCGACGAACAGAGTCTGCGCGACGAACAGGAAGGCGATGATTCGGTTTTGGTTCGTCGTCATCGTTCCCTCCTAGCGGATTCGATCCGAAGTTTCGGTCGCCGGTTGGCCCACTTGCGTTAGCGCGTGTAAACCAGAGGCCGGATTCGATGCCTGCGAATCGGACGGATGTCCGGAATCACTTTTTCGAATCGTATCGCGTTGGTCGACTTGCTCGCGCTCGTGACCTTTCTCGCGTTCCTGACGTGCGGCTGGCGGCAGGCTAGGCTGAGGAAGTCCACGATCGGGTCCATCGACACGAAGCATCGAGGCGTTGCCTTGCATTGCGGAAGCGAATCCTGGCTCGGACCGCGTCGAAATGACGAGCACGGGTGACCGACCGATTTGCTCCAGCACTTCGCAAATTTGCGTATCGGATTGCGAAGCTTCGACCGGCTCCGCGGCGGCAAGTCGGATCAACAATGTCTCGCTATCGGAGCGACAGTGCGTCGGCGCTGCGACCGTATCATGGGAGGTCGATTCACCGGTGACGTAGAGCCGAACCTGGACATTCTTGCGTGAGAGCTCATTGACGGCCGTGGCAGCAAGCGACAGCAACCGTTCCAGAAGCTGTTCTTTGGAAATCGACCCACCACGATCGTCGGTCGGCTCGCTCGCTGTGTCGACGACCAGCAGCACCATTCGAATCGAAGGCGACTGAAATTCACGAACGATCGGTTTTCCGAGCCTTGCCCAGGAAGGGAAATCCCAGCGGCGAACCGGCATTCCGACTTCGTACTCTCGGCTGCCCGTGTAATCGAGCGCGTCCCCCGACAACAGGCGATGAGACCATCCGCCGAGCGTGTTCAGCAGCCCCTGGGCGATCGAGTCTTCTTCGCCCGTGAGAGGTCGCGGAGTGATGGCGATCTCCGTTTGCGACGCGTACGTTTTGGATGACCGGAACAGATGGAACGGGAAGCTGCTGGTGACCAATACATCTGGCAACGATTGCACGCCGCGTTTCAGGTACCGCAGTGTTCCGTTCAAATTCACGACTTCCGACGGACGCAGCGAGGCGATCGGCCGCCGATCCTGTGATACCTCATACGAATTGGTCTGGGTCGCTCGCCACCATCGCCACGATCGCGGCCTCGCGGATGGATCAACGAACGAGACTGTCACTTCCATGGACGGCAAACGTCGGCGATTCCTCGCGTGAGTCGTCAAATGAAAACTCTGTTCGGCAGGGGCAGAGTTGGGGAGCGAGAAATCGATTTTCAGCGAGGGACGCATCACGCGGTTGATGAACCATCCCATCAACAACATCGCCGCACAGGCAGAGAACATTCCCGTCCACGGGTACCCCCAAACGATGTTCAGCGTGACGATCCCAACCAACAACAGGGTCACTGATGCGGACGTCATGGAGCGTCGGATTGACAGCACGATTCTCATCGGTAGCCAAAGGAGTTGGCCGCAGATCCGTAGAAGCTTCCCGATGCCAGACGGAATGCTGGCCAGGCGAAAGCCGTGATGTCCCAACGCTGAACTGCTCAAACGGGAACCTCCGCTTGGCCGACGAGTTCGAGAATGATGTGGGCTGCTTCTTCCGGTTTCGCGCTCACGCTTCGCAAGGCGACACGATGAGCCATGACATCGACGGCCAGTCCCTGAACATCATCCGGGACGACGAAATTTCGACCAAGCAAAACCGCACGCGCTTGGGCTGCTCGTAATAGCATTTTCGCTCCTCGCGGACTGCAACCCACGCGGAGACGCGAATCGCGCCGCGTTGCCCCCACAAGCTCGACGATGTATTCCGCAACTTTGCGGTCCACGCGAACCTTACGGACATGCGATTGAAGCTTTACCAGATCGTCGCGGTGCATCACCGGGGCGAGTTGAAACTTGGGATCATCCGTGGGCTGGTCGAGCAATAATTCGACCTCGCTTTCGGCATCCGGGTAGTTCATTGACAATCGCAACAGGAAGCGGTCGAGTTGTGACTCGGGAAGCGGGAACGTTCCCTCGAACCCGCTTGGGTTTTGAGTAGCGATCACGATGAACGGTTGATTCAGATCATGCCGACGACCATCCACGGTGACTTGCGATTCGGCCATCGCTTCCAACAAAGCACTCTGCGTACGGGGTGACGCCCGGTTGATCTCGTCGGCAATCAGTAGGTCGCAAAAGATTGGGCCGGCGCGAAACTCGAACGAGCTGGTCGCGGGTTGGTAGATCGAACTGCCCAGAATGTCAGCCGGCAACAGATCGGGCGTGCACTGCACACGTTGAAAATCGAGATCGATCAAGGCGGCGATCGATTTTGCCAGGGTCGTTTTGCCAACTCCGGGCACATCCTCCAACAATACCGATCCTTCGGCCAACATTGCGGTGAGCACGGAATCGATGACATCCGCCTTGCCGCGAATGACGCGTTGCAATTCGCTTCGAACGGCTTCGATGCTGCGAAGCAGGTGTTCGCCGCTGCTGCTCGCAGGATCTTCGTTTTCTTTGAAGTTGTCTTGGGGTGACACGCCCACGCCTGGATCCGAGGACCCGCGGGAAGCAGTCGTTGCTGCCGAGATCGACGCGGCGGCACCTTCTTGGTCATTGCTGCGACTAATCAAAGGATTGAGTCCAATGTGAGTTGGATTGGAGACCAAGCGAGTTGGTCTTCAGCAAATTACCGTAGGAGGAAGGTCAACGGCTTGAGATAAGGTCATCCTCTTAGCGATGCATTCCCGCGCGATTCCACGCCGCCAAATTGGAGTTGCATCACTCCTTCCCGATACAACAATTTTACGTGCAACCTGAGTCGCGACGCAGATCGGGGGGGGGGGGGGGGGGGGGGGGGGGGGGGGGGGGGGGGGGGGGGGGGGGGGGGGGGGGGGGGGGGGGG
>JBPCVD010000787.1:0-5122 GCA_051010815.1 Rubripirellula sp. | reverse complement strand
GGATCAGTCTTCGCACACAATTACCAGATCGAACGAAGCGCATGATAAAAAGAACCTAGCTAAGGAGATGACGTCCCGACGCAAGTCGACCGCGGATAGAGTCGCTGATTCCACGAAACACGGTCGCACCGAAGCATTCTAGGGCGAGCAAGAGGTGCATTCCTAGAATCGCGTCGAACCCTCAGTTTAGCTAAACGTTTTCGCACCCAAGGCCTTGGAGAGCCGGAAGGTCACTCCAAGCGATCTCAAACCCGTTCAAGCACGGAGGCCATCACTTCGTTTCAACGAGAATCCCATTCTCGAAAAGAAACTGAGTGACTCCGCGTGCCCTGCTGGGAAGCTGGCCCGTCACTGTCACGTCTTCGACGGGATACTTGTCTGGATTGAAACGCTGACTGCTCCGTTTGTCGGTGAATACGCGCAGAGGTAACACAAGCGACTCGCTCGGCTGCAAGGGCGAATCGCGGATCAAGAGATACTGACCATTGATGTCGACCGAGAGCTTCGGAATTTCGTGATCCGTCTGATTCGCAACCACGATGACCTCCGTAACGACAGCCCCCGAACCGTTTGCCGTCTCGACCGGTTGGCGTTCCAAACGAATGTTCACTGGGAGTGGCGGACCACCCACGCTATCCGGGAACAGTGCATAAACCCCA
This sequence comes from Rubripirellula sp., assembly GCA_051010815.1. GTDB lineage: Bacteria > Planctomycetota > Planctomycetia > Pirellulales > Pirellulaceae > Rubripirellula. The sequence continues at coordinate 4,463 of JBPCVD010000787.1, read as the reverse complement.
AGCCCGGCACCGACCATCGCCAACAGGCTAAGGATCAACCCGATGCGCGATAACTTCAGTGTCGGAGCCACCCTGGGAGAGTCACCCCCAATCGACGACGCCTGAACGTCGTCGGACGCGAATTTCGACGGTGGCGAATCAGGTTCTGACGTAGAGGACATATCACTCAAACTGGACATTCAATCGGAAGCGGGAAGAAAAAGTGGAACGATAATCGGGCCTTCGTCCATCACCAACAACATACCAATCACTTTCTCGTCCTGGCTGGCGACAACTGCGGCACCATGCCACACGCTGCGACTTAACTTGCTGCTGCCAACACGGCAGATCGCGCCATCTTGCCGCATCTGCTCGCGACCGATCATTTCGACCACGATCGCGTCCTTCGCATCCTTTCGCCACGACCTGCGGACGGCAAAACAATCCTCCGGTTGCGTGAACGTCCGAATGCGATCTTCCGCCAATGCTTGATCTTCTGAGAATTCGGACGCATCCAGTGAGATTCCAACCAACAAGTTCTTCGCTGCGTTGGCCGCGTCGGCATCCAACTGAATCTCGCGATCACCAACCGTCTGTACGAGGCGAAACGTTCCAGCTTTCGCACCCTCGGGCACGGTTCCAATGTCCGTCGGCATCCAAACCGTATATTGCCGGTTCTCGGCAACGGTTAACGCCGAAGTGTGAACGGTATAGTTTTTGGAAATACCGAAAACGGACCCTGTCCAAGACGCGGTCACGATGGACATAGGAGGCGGTTCCAATTCCAACAGATTCATCGGAGCGGCCGACTCAATCCACTCGTCTTGTGACTCTTCATGCAATTCAAAGACATCTCCAGGCCTCAACTCCGCTTGGGAGGACGTCGACTCCGGCGTCAGAAACGCGATCCCTCCCTGCGCGATCGTGGCGAGCGATTCCGCCGAGAGTTCGAATCCCGTGACGTCCAAATCCATCCGAATCCCGCTGGTCACCCAGAACTTCGAGTCTCGCGTTAGCAGGCGACGGTGCCCTTCGCCGATTCGAACACGCGTATCTACATGCATCGCATCGGGCGACAGACTGCTCGACAACACTTGTCCAACGGTAACACCACGCCAGGTGACCGGAGCGCCTGTGTGAACGCCAAACCGATCGTCGCCACGGAGGATCACTTCCAACCCACGTGAACCGAGACTCTCTGGCGGACGGTTGGCCAAACCTTCGAATTCCGTCTGAACGATTGTCCCTTCGCCCGGCATGACCGCCACGTACTTGGCTCCCACTGCGGTCTCCAGGCCACTGATGCCCGTCAACCCAATTTGCGGCCGGACGATCCAGAAGCGTGATCCTTTTCGAGCGACCGCCTCGGCGCTCTGCTCGAGAACGATGTCCACAAGAATTCCCTCGAGACCATCGTCCAATTCCACGCTGTCCACCGTGCCGACCTTGATGCCGCGATGCTCCAGAGCGTCACCTGGCTTGAGTCCGTGACCCTCGGGAAACCGTATCGAAATCGTCTGACCGGTCGGTTCGTAAGCGTGCCAAGCCAATGAGATGGCCAGCACAACGCAGACGAGTGTTGCGAGCCACATCCAGGAGACCGAAGCGGCCCAAGCACGCTTCCGTATTCGGATGTTGGCCTCTGGGAAATTCGCGTCTGTCATGCTTCACTCGTTCCCCAAATGGCGTGCGGATCAAATGACAAGGAAGCGACCATGCTCATGGTGACGCAAAGCACGAAGGCGATCACAGCTGGGCCGAATTCAAAGTGCACGAGATTCCCTAATTTGACCAGCATCACTAAAAACGCCAACAGCATCACGTCCATCATGCTCCACTTGCCAAGATGCTCCATGAGCCGAAGTGTCACCGCCTTGTGACGACGATGTAGCAGTTCCAGCCAGCTCAACTCAATCAACAAAATGATTTTCACCAGCGGAAAGACAATCGAAAACAACAACACAACGCCCCCCACGAAGTAGCTCCCGTGACGAAACAGTTCAACAATCCCACTCAAGATGCTCTGTTGGCTGGTTTGCCCGAACCTCTCAATTTGCAGGATTGGCAGCAGCACGGCCGGCCAGAAAAGCACGAAGGCACCGATCGATGCTGCGGCCGTGCGACTCGCCGCCAACGTCGCCCTTCGACTGTCGTTTATCGCCGCACCACATCGGGAGCAGGCGGCGCGTTCATCCACCGACATTTCAGGAATGCGATGGATCAGGCCACAGCAGTGACAGGCTTGATAGGACAATCCGATCCCTCGTTCGCACGTTCACAGCAACTCGACGTATCACAGGCGAGGCGTTCCGAACGTTCCGCGATCGCCTTCACAAAAACATAACCGCAGCAGTGGAATCGGGGAAGCTTGCGAACCCACACGGGCCCCGCAAAGTCTTATCCTAGGAAGTGAATGTGTGCGGGCACACGGACAGGTGTTGACGCCCAACCGCAGATGGGTGACGCGGCATTTCGGTGATTCGACGGATCGGTGATTCGAATCGCCGCGAATGGCGTCCACAACTCCCCCGCACGCTAAACGTCGTGACATAAATCCAGCCCCTTCGGCTGGATCGTTTCTGCAAGGATCGCCTCATGACCACCGTTCCCGCATCGAAGAAGTCCAAAGAGGAGTCGCTTGAATTGGCGATTCAGCTCGGCAAAGACGGCATGTTCGTGGATGCCCTTGCCCATTTGAGAGAGTGCGGGTCGCTGCGAGATTGGACGGGAGCCGATCGCACGGAAGTGGCTTGGATCGTCAACGAACTCGGCGCCCCTCGGCTCAGCCGTTGGCACACGCTCAAGGCGTTCCGCGAATCCCCCGAAGCGTTGTCTGTTCGCAATGCGTATGGCGGCATGCTTGCCGATGAAAACGGGCCCCTGGACGCGTTGGAATTCGTTGATCGGTTTCCTTCCCCCGATGAGGGAGAGAAAGCTGAGGAACGTTTGCGGTGGCTCTGGTTGAAAGCCTCCAGCTACACGCAACTCCGCGATTTCGATGCAGCCGAGTCACTCCTCGATACGATGTCGAACATCAAAGAACGTCCCGAGATTTCGTTGTTCACTCGTGGCTACTGGCTCGAACGCCAAGATCGCTACGAAGAAGCATTAGAGATCATTGATGAGGCAATGAGCATTCGGGCCTCACGAAGCACGATCGGCTATCGAGCACATCTACTGACACTCTTGGGCCAGGATGACACGGCGTATGAGTTGCTGCGTGAATCTGACACCCAAAAACAGGTCGCATCCTTTGCATGGCAGATGTCTGGAATCGCGTACGAGCGAAGGGACTATCAAGAATGCTCGCGTTTGCTGGAACGATTTGAAGACCTCTCGCCGTTGCTCGAGCGCGCCTTTGGCGAACGGTTCACCATGTTCCGGTCGGAGTTGGCGCGACGCGCGGGTGACGATGAGTCTGCGATTCGTTATGCACGGCGGTCCAAATCAGCTTATGGAAACAAGATCGCCGATCGGCTTTCGGACCCCGAACGTCGCGATCGTGTCGATAAAATCCTACCCGTCGAATTCGTGCGTCAGCATGAAATGACGTGTGGTCCGGCGACGTTGGCCGCGATCAGCAAGTATTGGAAGCGACCGGCGGAGCATTTAGAAGTCGCCGAGGAAATTTGCTACAACGGAACGACGGCACATGCGGAACGAAAATGGGCGCAGGACAACGGCTATACGACCCGCGAATTCACCGTTACGGAGGAGGCGACCGAGGCCCTGATCGGGCGTGACATTCCGTTCACGCTTGTGACACGCGGGGCGGGTTACGCGCACCTTCAGGCCGTCATTGGTTACGACGGACGCACGGGGATGATCCTCATTCGCGACCCGTTTCATCGAGTCCGAGGGGCGGCTGCTGCGGACGAATTGCTGGAGTCGCAGGCAGCGCATGGACCGCGTGGGATGGTGCTGGTTCCCAGTGATCGCGCCAGTCTGATCGAAGACCTCGACTTGCCCGACACCGAACTCTACGACTTGATTCACAAGATGGATGACGCGTTGATCCGTCATGATCGCACGGAAGCCATTCAATGGGTCGAACAGATCGGAACCAAGGCTCCCGAACATCGCCTTCATTGGCAATCACAACGTCAGCTTGCCACGTATGATGCGAGTGAACAGGGATCACTGCGCGCCGTGAAAAAGTTGCGTGCGCTCTATCCCGATGACGTCTCCTTGCAGATGTCCGAACTCGCATCGTTGGGGAACCTGGGACGCCTCGCCGAGCGTGTGCAGCGGTTGCGTGAACTCGTTGCAAAACCGCTTCCGCATCCCTTGCTGATGCTTCAGCTTGCCGAGTCGCTCGCGCAGGACGGACGCTATCGTGACGAAGCCTACGAATTGCTTCGCGATGCAATTCGCAAAGGGACTTCCTACGCGCGCAGCTACCTTGAGCTGGGCGACTTGCTCTGGAGTCGGCACGACCGAGAAATGGCACTGAAGCTGTACCGATTCGCAGCGTGCCTCGAAGA
>JBPCVD010000786.1:0-7780 GCA_051010815.1 Rubripirellula sp. | reverse complement strand
GCCTTATCACCCGCAGTCTTATCGCTCGTTGCCTTATCGCTCGTTGCCTTATCGCTCGTTGCCTTATCGCTCGTTGCCTTATCGCTCGTTGCCAGCTTGCGTTGATCACGTCGCGACTTTTGCTTTTCCTTCCTCGTCTTTGTCGCTGCTGTCGCATTCTTCTCGGTGACACTCCCTTGGGTCGTACCGTTGGCGGAAACACCCTCCTTGTCCTCCACCGACCAGAGGCTCGCCAACAAGCGATGCATTCGCGGATCGTGCTGACTCAGTTCGTCAGAAGTGAAAGGGTAGAAATCGTTTTGCCCAAAGAACGCTTCGCTTGTTTCGGCGAAGTACTCCTTGTGATTGTTCATCGCGTAGGCCCGTTCCATCTTGCCGTTACCACGCAACACCGAGTCGTAACTTCCATTGCTGAGAGCCTGCTCGTAAGCCGCACGCACTCGCGGGTGTTCGAAATCCAGCACTTGATGATGATAGGCGTGTGCAAGTTCGTGCAGGATCATCATGGGCATCCGCTGATGCTCTCGCTCGAAAATGTTGACGTTCGTCAGCTCAACACAGTGCAGCAATTCCGGACGACGACCAACCTTCTCCAGCCATCCTCCGCCAGGATGATATTCCGCTGTCGGTCGGACTCCGTCGTACTCGGGCGAAATCCAAATCGGAACCGTTCGCACCGCTTCCAGCGGCCCCGTTGGCAGCAACTGAGAAACTTGACTCAACTGCAGCGTCAGCAGTTCGATCGCTCGGCTTGTCTTCTCCGGTTGTTCGCGGCGAAGTCGGGTGCTGATCCGGATTGGCCACCCTTCGATGGACTCGTTGTCGTACTCAGGAATTCTGGTGCGGGGATCGTTCGTACGGATCAATTCGGCATCCAATTGCCGACGAAGCAAACGCTGAACGCTCGCGTAGGCGTTCCGATCCGCCACGTTCTCAAGTTGGTCCGGATCGCGGGAGAGATCATACAGTTCCTCGTCGCCACTTCGCGTGAATGCCAGCGTTGCGAATCGTTCGACCGCAGCGTCTTGTCGGCCACGTCGCAACAATTGCTTGGATGGCGAGGGGTCAATGTTGTAAGAAAAAGCCCCCGGCTCCGTGGGCCACGACTCCGAAGCGAAGTCATATTCCGCATCGCCTTTCCCAATGACACCACTCGGCCACTCTGACGAGTCCCAATTCCGAATGTAAAGAAAATCCTTGGTGCGGATCGAGCGTGCGGGATAAAGATACACATGCTTTTCATTGCCGCTGAATGCTGCCGTCCGTGTCGGATCGACCTGCCCCGACACGCCCGCATCCAACAGCGGCAACCAACTGCGACCGGTCATTTCTTCAGGAATGGCGAGCCCCGCTGCATCCAAAAAGGTCGGAGCCAGGTCGCAAAGACTGACGAAATCGTCGATGACGACAGGACGTTGAACGCGTTGCCCCCACCGGATCGCCAAGGGTACTCGTGTCCCAAGGTCGTACAGCGTTGCCTTGCAACGCGGGAACGGCATGCCGTTGTCGCTGGTCACAACCACGATCGTGTTCTCTAACTCTCCGATCCGCTCGAGGGACTGAAGCACTTCGCCCACTTCTCGATCAAATCGCTGCACCTCCCAAAGGTAATCCGCGACATCGCCTCGAACCGTTTCGGTGTCGGGCAAGCACGCGGGCACTTGAACCTTCTCAAGATTCATTCCACTTTTCTGTCCGACATTCAGCTCATAGGGACGATGCGGATCTTGCCCGCCATGCCAGTAACAGAAGGGCTGTTTCCCCGATCGGTCTTTCAGGAATGCGTCGAAAGATCGATACCGTTCACCAAATGAATCTCGATTTCGAAACGCGTGTTTGCTCGGCCAAACGCCTTTACCAAAACGACCGATCTGATATCCCTCTTTCTGCAGCATCTCGGTGTAGACCGGATACGTTTCCCGGAGCGACCCTCCAAGACTATCTCCCTCTTGGAGGCGCCAATGATGCTGGCCCGTCAAAATGCTCAGCCGACTCGGCGTGCACGACGGCGTCGAGACGAACGCGTTGGCCATCAACACGCCCTCGTTCGCAACTCGATCAAAGTTGGGCGTCTTCACTACTGGATCGCCCAACGAACTGGCATGCGGCCAAGACCAGTCATCCGCGATCAAAACCACGATATTGGGACGGGATTCAGCCTCGAGGGCGCTCGCATCGCGTGCCGAGACGCTTGTCACGCTACCAAGGCCGAGAAGCAGCAAGGTAAGTGAAACGATGACCATCGCGCGATGGAAATCCAAATGCTTGGAAGCATGGAAAGTGAAATTCACGAAAGCAATCTCGTTGACACGATCAGACGCGGCGAGTCCCGGCAGGCTCCACATGATTGCTTCGACGACGCAATGGAGTTCCGAGAATCGCGACCAACCGCAGAGGAAGCGAAGGGTGGGCACTGGCGACGACAAATCCAACTGAAACCGGAAACGCTTCGTCAGCGTGAGCTCATTCTAACGGGCGAAAGCCGCCTCTGCTCCGTTGGCACGGTCGCCCGAACCGGCTGCCGGGAATCAGGCAAGATACGGCATCGAGGATCACAAACGAGGAATTCGCCGCGCGAACGCGAGAATTCCAAGCAGTGTTCTGGAGTCAGTTTTTGCTTGGGGCCGCTTTCTTCTGTCCCTGCCTATTCTTCCGTTTCGGTCGATTCGCTTTGGGTGGGTAGGGGATCCCATTGATGTAGTTGAGTCGATCGTCGACGTCACCGCCCGAACTAGCCGGTTTGAAATCGGCGCGGTCGACCGGATAGCGATCCCCGTAAAAGTCACGGAACAGCACCACAGAATTCAAAGCTTCCGTTGCCAGAACCGAGTCTTCCGTCGAATTCACAATCTCCGTCAGAACCGGCTGTGGGTTCTCCGCCTCGACAATCCCCAGGAACTCGGCAGCGCGAACACGCACGATCGGAGACGGATCCTTCAGCAGCGGACGGACGCGATCGACTAACGAAAGGGCCTCCTTGCCGAAGGAGGAGCAAACCATTGCCGCCCAATAACGCACCATCGGATCATCCGACCCCAAGGAAACCTTCAGTTCGGGGCTCGCTTCAGCGAACGATTTCACCGCCAACTCTGCCACATCGACCAAGCTTCCGATCTGTTGCTTGTGCGACTGCCCGAACATGACGGGATTCGTCATCGCGTTGGCAACCAAGTAGCTTTCGGGATAGAAACTAAGGTCCGGTAAGTCTTTGACGATCTCCTGCAACCGCTGACGCAACGCCTGCAGCGTGGCAGCATGCTTTGGGTCGGATGCGAGATTGTTGACCTGATGAGGATCGGCCTCACAATCGAACAGCATCTCCGCCGATTTAGCCTCGAAGAACTGCAACGCCGGACCGCTCAACTTGCCAGCCTCGAAGAGCTCTCGCCATTCGGCGAAGGCAAGGTTCTTGTAGCGATAGTTGTTGTTCAGCCCATCGGGCAAGTAGGGCTGGTAGTTTCGAATGTACTGAAACTTTCCTTTCCGAATCGATCGAATCATGTCGTACTTTTCGTCAAACCGATCGGCGTAACCGAAGGATTCATCCCGGGTGTTGACTTCCTGCATCGAGACGTCGGCACCCAGGAACGGTTTACCATCCACCTGCGTTGGAACGTCAACGCCGGCTAGGCGAAGGGTAGTCGGACCGAAGTCGATGAAGTTAACGAAACCGTCAACGCGTTCCCCTGCGGTAGCATCCACCAAGTGCTTGAACTTCTCGGGCACTCGCACGACCAAGGGCACATGCAGACCCGACTCATAGATGTATCCCTTGCTTCGCGGCAAGACTCCGCCATGGTCTCCAAAGTAGAAGACAAACGTTTCCTCAAGCAGTCCATCGGATTCCAACTTGGCAACCGTTTCGCCAACGATCCGATCGATCTCCATCATGCGATCGTGATAGCGAGCGTGCGTGTACCGAAACATCGGCGTATCGGGATGATAATCTGCCAATGTGATCGACGAGGGATCCGTGATCGTTTTCTCTCCCTCGAACGTCTCCCGATTAAAGTGCAGGGAACTTTCGTGAGACTGCCCGTGCGATTCCATATGGAAAAACGGCTGTGAGTCACTGGTCCGATTTCGCCACGATGCCTTCCCCGACGACTCGTCCCAAACTCCACTTCCCTCGACCGCGTTGTAGTCTTTCTTGCTGTTGTTGGTCGTGTAGTATCCAGCATCCCGGAGGTACGCCGGAAACATCTTCAATCCCTCCGGCATGGCAGCGAGACTGTAACGACGGTGAAACTGCGTTCCAATCCGAGGCCCGTAGCAAGCGGTCGCCAACGTGGTTCGCGCCACCGAGCATACCGGCGCATTCGAGAATGCATGGTCAAAGGTCAAGCCGTGGGTCGCCAACGCTTCGATGTTCGGTGCCTTTGCTCCACCCTCGAAGAAGTGCTCGAGAAAATGGATGGAATTGTCTTCGGAGACGATCCAAACGACGTTCGGCCGTTCCGCCGCACGAGCGAACGAGACGAGGCAGGAACAGAACGTGACAATAAGAACGATGACTGGTTTCATGGAGAGCCGCTTTCCGAACGCACAAGTGATGGCAACGATGCCCTGGAGGACGAGCCATCATACAAACTCTGACGTCGTGATGCGGACGTTCGTCAAAACGAATGACGCGCTGGGTGCGGCTTCGGAACGCGAAACAAACACCCGAGTGCTCAATCTAACGATCACGCACGTGAACATTGCCGCTAAACGCTGGCGGCAACCAACTCTAAACCGCCAATCCGCGCTCTGGCGCCGATCCAGTCACCCTTGTCGAGTTTACAACGGGAACGCATCACCCATGCCGGGCGTGAGATCGACAGTTCCATCGTTCAGCGAGTCGGCCTTGACCGATTCCTCGGTTTGTTCGCTCAGCCATTGGGCGTCGCTCAGTGCTTGATCCACGCGACGCGAAGAAATTGTCGCCCTCTCCGTTGGCGACGGAGGAGTTTGCTGACCAGAATCTCTAACCGACGCGGATTCCTCGTGATCCGTTAGTGCGGACGACGTGAACGAGAAACCCATGGCGTTCCGTTCCGTGATCCCAAGTCCTTGAAACCCTAAGTTGCCTGGCAACAGAAACGCCATCTCGTCAGCCTGCCCAGACCCCAGACGATCGGCTCTCATCTCCAATACTGCGTCAAACCGCGAGACTTCGCCTTCACGCGATCCAGTCTGCTCGCCTGACACATCCGAGTTTTGTGACAATCCGTTGATCACTCTCAGAGCATCCAACGCGGTGACCGCGCCGTCACCATTCTGATCAAAGTAAAGATTGGTAAACGTGTTCAGCGTCGTCGTATCGACCAGCAACGCCGTATCCGAGTCAGAGAAATCGCGTCGAGCGAGCTCATTGATGATTCGCAATGCGTCGCTCGCTGTCGCTGTCCCATCGTTGTTGACATCGCTCGGCTGGACCACATTTTGCCAGGGCGATCCGAAATCGAACTGGACGAAGGTATCGAACAGACTGGCAATGCGAAACACGAATCCGGCCACATCAAAGGGGGCCCCCATTCGCCAATTTGATCCATCATCAAACCGCAGCTGGTCGTTCGCTTCACCGACGATGATCACTCCACCACCGTCAGTGTCCATCTCGCGTACCGACGACGCACTCAGCACGAGGGTCGTCGACGCTGAATCGGTTAAATCAATCACGTCAATGTTGCGAACGACAATCGAACCATTACCGCTTAAATCGATCTCCCCCTCCTGCCCCAGCAAGCGAAGCGTGTTCACACGATTCACGGCATCATAGACGAGGCCACCTGCGGGAATGGCTTCGCCACCTCGTTGATCGATCGTCAAAACGTTGCTGAACGTATCGCCGACAATTTGGTACGAGCCAACCGCGGTCACATCGGCTTTGAACAAAATGTCGTCGCCACTTTCGATGACGAAATCCGCCACGTTCCGTGACAACGTAAAGGAGCCGCGAGGAAGATTCAGTTCGACTGTCGGCTGCTCAAAGCCATTTAAAATCGTCAGCGCGTAATCCTCGACCTCACCATCCTCCGCCTCCCCAGTCGGCAGCAACCCTCCAGCATCGCTGACTCGAAATCGTGCGAACGTGTCACCGGCAATGGCCGTGAACGGAACGGTGAAGGAAACGACGTTGTTCCCTCCCGCGACATCAATGCTGGTTCCAAGTCCGAGATGTTCGGTGGTCGCCTGAAAGATGCCATCTCCATTGAAATCGATCCACGCATCCAACTTGGCGCGACGATTGACCCGCACCATCACACTCGCGGTTGTCGGACCGAGCGGATAAACGACCACACTGCTGATGAAAGACACGCCATCTTCATCGTCAGATTCAAAGTCGTCGCCCGCGGCGTCACTCGACGGCTGGCCATCCACTTCAAAGTCCACGGTCGCACCGAGCCGCAATGAGCTTTCCAAGTGCCGAGGCCCATCGCTTTCATACAACGTTCCGTAACTGTCCGGCGCATCCCCCAAATCAGCACTTGGAACGACGTCGATCGAAACCATCGCTGTGGTGACCGAGTAGAACTGCAGGTCGTCGGGCGTGAACATTACCGACAACGTCTGGCCGTTCATTTCAGGCAAGACCGTTCCAGCGTCGGGCGAATAGACGAACGTCCCGGGAACCGACGACGACGCATTCAGCTGCGTGCTACTGAGAGGTGTGCCGACAAAGATATTCGCTGGATTCAACCACTCAATGGCGGGTGGTTGTGGAGGCTGGACTTCGAACGCACCGAGATCGACGGTACCGAATTTCCTTTGAAAGGGCGTTCCTCGTTGGTCTCCCTGAAGCGGACTCAAATCGAGGTCGACCGCCAACGCATCGCTGCCCCCATCGATCAGCGGGCTTCCCGCTAGGGGAACGAGTGTGGAGGTCGCGCCCCCGTGGATTCCCAGTGGGCCCAAAAGCGGATCAATGACACCGCCGCCGGACACATCCCCGACAAGATTTCCCATCGCATCGGCCGTCTGCGACTCTACCAGCAACGTCCCGGTGTTGTCACCGATCAGACTCCAACGAACATTCAAGCTGTTGGGATTCAGCGGAGCATTCAAATCGGGTGCCGTGCCGTCGTCCACATTCTGAGCCACGACGCTGTTGGCGATACTGAGTGATTCCGAGGCTCCCGGCGTGACAAAAATGCCGCCCCCGTCACCACTTGCTGTATTCCCAACGATCGTTGCATTCACGAACGAAGCTGATCCACCAGGTCCCATCGCGAATGCCCCACCCGATGCGGTGTCACCGGTGGTCTGATTGGATGCCAAGGTTGTATTCAGAACGCCGACGTTGGAATTGAGCCCCGCCGCAACTCCGCCGCCATCCGCCCCATCACCGCTAGTCGAGTTCCCGAAAACGGCGGAGGACATCAACAACAGCTCGGAATTACTCGTGTGGATTCCGCCACCCGGTGATGCATTTCCCGACGTAAGATTGGCTTCTACTTCACTCCGCTCCAAAGATATCACCGCATCGACCGCCGCGATGCCACCACCACCCGACCGTTGGCCCGAAGTGGAATTGCCCATCACGGAAGTCCTCTGGATCGACGCCATCAAGCCGGCCACGAAAAGACCTCCACCGCTCGCGTCATCACCCGTCGTTTGATTGCCACTAATCTCACTATCAACAATCAACAGTTGATCACCGCGGAAGAAAACACCGCCGCCGGTCGCAAAGCGTCCATTCGTTTGGCTCGACCGAACCGCGACATCGCGAAGCGTCAGATCACCTGAGCCATCGAAACGAATGCCGGCACCGCTGTGTGTCGCATCGTTCTCATCCGCG
>JBPCVD010000785.1:0-5242 GCA_051010815.1 Rubripirellula sp. | reverse complement strand
TGGCTGACGAGCATCGCCCGGAGGCTGGAACCGGCGACGATTCGAACTTTGATCAACGGCCTCGTTGGGGAAGGCGTGGCGACGGAGAACATCAGGGTCCAGGGCGGGGACGCGGGATGGGATTCGGACGTGGACGACATGCTGACGCCTCGAATCCTGTCGATTCTCATCCGCATGATCACGCAAACGATGATCGTCACCAGGAGGACCACGACGTCTTTCAGTTCCTGCTTCAGAATCATGGGACCATCACAAGGAAAGTCACGCCCCTGAAAAACGGGGTGGATACGCTCACCGAATCGAGCAAGCCGGAAGTCGCGGAGAAGATCAAGGAACACGTCGAATGGATGAAGTTTCGTGTGGAGGAGAACCATCCAATTCGAATGCGTGACCCACTGTTTGCTGAAATCTTCCAGCATACGGACAAAATCGAGATGACCTACACCGACACGGAAAGAGGCGTCCGTGTCATCGAAACCTCCGACGATCCGTATGTCGCAAAATTGATTCAAGCGCATGCGGAAGCGGTGTCGGGGTTCGTCGAGCGAGGATTTGCCGAAGCGATGAAGAACCATGCTGTTCCACGAAACAACGCGGAACACAAGCACGCCGCGCTGACACCCGCGATCGCCGACTACGGCTCGGTGGTGCAGTTGCCTTCCGCTGTCTCTCAACCACGTAGCGGCACCCAGATCTGTGTCGATGTGACATCCTCGGGTTCGCCGTTGGAACTGAATCCGGCGCTGGAAAGAGTCGCCCGCTATCTCAACATTTACCGCGCCGCCGGGGCTGCGCCGGCCGATGTGAAGATGCTGGTGGTGCTCCACGGCAAGGCTACCACCAATGTGCTCCACGACGACGCCTACGCAAAAAAGTTTCCCACGGCGGATTCCAACCCGAACTTTGATTGCCTGCACCAACTGCACGAGGCGGGAGTCTCGATTCAGGTGTGTGGTCAGTCGCTCGCTTCCCAAAACATGTCCTCTGACGACGTCATGCTGTTCACGGACGTTGCGGTGTCCGCCCTCACGGCGGTCGTCAATGCACAGTCCGATGGTTTTGCGATCATCAAGATCGACTAACCCGAGAATTCTTGCTGAAGCGAGGAGATTCACTGCATTGACATATCGTGACCTCGCGATATATTAACAGATAGGAGAACCAACCATGGCAGCCAAAACAAAGACCACGCGCGGCAAACCAGATGGCAGCGCAGAATCCTTCAGCGAAGCGGCGGAATGTCTGCGAATTTTGGCGCACCCGGTCCGATTGCGAATGGTCCAAATGTTGCACCACGGTCGATACACGGTCGGTGAACTGGCCGAGGATGCCGGGATTCCCGACAACGTGGCGTCGGAACACCTGCGTTTGATGCAGCGCTGCGGGTTCTTCACCAGTGAGCGAGAGGGACGACGTGTTTACTACCAAGTCGCCGAACCTCACCTCAAGGACCTCATGAAATGCGTTGAAGGCAGGTTCCTGGCCTGAACGCCCGCCTGGCAATGAAGTAACTGAACCCCGTTTTAGACATACATATCGTCAAATCGCGACATTTCGATTTTACCGTCCGCATCGAAGGAGCATTCTGATGCAATCCATTACCGTTGAACAACTCGCCAACCTGAACTCTGAGCGACCCATTGAGTTGATTGATGTTCGCACTCCGGTTGAGTTCCGTGAAGTTCATGCTTCACCCGCTCGCAATGTACCGCTGGACCGACTCGATCCCGCCGACGTGATCTCGCATCGTCTCGGTAAGTCCGAATCACCCCTTTACGTGATTTGCCAAGGCGGCAATCGATCGACCAAAGCGGTCGACATGTTTCTGAAGGCTGGCTTCGATAACGTCGTCAATGTCGAAGGTGGTACGAACGTTTGGCAGTCCGCAGGCCTCTCGGTCGTGCGTGGCAAGAAGGCGATGTCGCTTGAACGACAGGTCCGTATCTTGGCGGGCTTGATCGTTTTGATCGGCGCCGTACTGGCAATCTTTGTGCATCCATATTTCGCAGGCATCTCCGCATTCATCGGTGCGGGATTGATGTTCGCCGGAATCACCGACACCTGCGGCATGGGCATGATGCTGGCAAAGATGCCTTGGAATCAAGTCAAACCAGATTCGACCAACTGCGAAACGGGTGAATCGTGCTCCGCCTGAGTGGTGGGACAGGTATGCATTTCAGACGCTTCAAACAAACGCACGGGGAGGCGTGAACTTCCGATGTTCACCATTGTGGGCGCGCTGCTGATTGGATTGACACTCGGGTTACTGGGATCGGGTGGATCAATTTTGACTGTCCCAATCTTGGTTTACATGCTGGGGCACCAAGACAAGACCGCGATCGCTGAGTCTCTGGCCATTGTCGGCATGATTTCGCTGATCGCGATGGTTCCTTATGCACGACGCGACCACGTTCAATGGCGAACCGTTGTGTTGTTTGGAATCCCAGGCATGCTGGGGACTTACATCGGAGCGAGCATGGCCGGATTCCTGGCGGGCGCGATCCAACTGCTGTTGTTCGCCTTCGTGATGTTGGTGGCGGCCTTCTTTATGTTCCGAAAGCCGCGTTCCACTGATAACAAAGCGAAGGTCGCAAAAGATGAAACACTCGCGCAACCGACCAATGTCTGGCTGATCATCGCAGAAGGTCTCGCGGTAGGAGTCCTTACCGGACTGGTCGGTGTGGGAGGGGGCTTCCTGATTGTGCCCGCGCTGGTCCTGCTCGGTGGACTCAGTATGCGGGACGCCGTGGGAACCAGTCTCGTCATCATCGCGCTGAAGTCTTCCAGCGGGTTCATCAAGTACGTCGCTGTGCTTGAGTCCGTCGGCCAATCAGTCGACTGGGCGACGATTGCGACATTCATCGCTGTCGGCGCCGTCGGCACGTTTGTCGGAAGTCGTATTCACCAGCGTGTTCCCCAAACGATGCTTCGCCGAGCCTTTGCCGTGTTTCTGCTTGGAATGGGCGTGCTGATCCTAAGCAGGGAAACGCCACGACTCTGGACGAAAGCGGATGTCGCTCGAACGCCCTCAGTCGTCGAAGAACCCATTGCCGCGCCCAACCTTCTTTCATCACGTTCACTCCAGCACAGGGGACCTCACCAATGTTACTGAAATACTTCTATGACAAACCGTTAGCACATGCGTCCTACCTCGTTGGCTGCCAGAAGAGCGGCGAGGCCCTGATCGTCGATCCGGGTCGCAACATCCAACCCTACATCGAGGCGGCGAAAGAAGAGGGCCTGCGTATCGTCGGCGCGGCAGAAACGCACATCCATGCAGACTTCGTTTCCGGTTCGCGAGAGCTAGCGAATCGCCTCGGGGCAACGCTTTACCTTTCGGATGAGGGTCCTGCCGAGTGGAAGTATGGATTCGGAAGCCAGCACAAGATTCAACCATTGAAGGAAGGCGATCACTTTTCCGTGGGCAATATCAAGCTGGAGGTCATGCATACGCCTGGCCACACTCCGGAGAGTGTTTCCTTCTTGCTCACCGATGAAGGGGGCGGAGCGACCGAGCCGATGGGACTCTTCACGGGCGACTTCATCTTTGTTGGCAGCATCGGCCGCCCCGATTTATTGGAAACCGCCGCAGGCGTCGTCGGCAGCGCGGATGCGGGGGCTCGTGATCTGTTCCGCTCCGCCGGAAGATTCAAGACACTTCCAGACTATCTGCAAATCTGGCCCGCCCATGGTGCAGGCAGTGCGTGCGGTAAAGGGCTTGGGGCGATTCCTTCCAGCACGTCAGGCTATGAAAAACGATTCAATCCCGCCTTGCAGTTCACGGATGAGCAGGAGTTCGTCGACTATATCTTGTCCGACCAGCCGGAAACTCCTCGCTACTTTGCGACAATGAAACGGGTCAACAAAGAAGGGCCAACACTGTTAGAAGAACTCAAGGCACCGAGCGTAAGTTCAGCAAACGCATTCTTGCAGCATGAATCGTCACAGCCTGCGCTCGATCTTCGCTCGATGGAACAATTCGCTGAGGCTCACGCAGATGGTACCGTGAACGTACCCATCGCCCGTATTGCTCCATGGGCCGGTTGGCTCGTCGATTACGAGAAACCGCTTCGGCTCATCGCAACAGCTCAACAATACGCAGACGCGATACGCATCCTGCATGCGATCGGTGTCGATCAGATCGAATCCAGATTTGATCCCGAGGAAATGACGCTGGCTGGTTTGATGCCGAAATCAATACGATCGAGTCATCCGGCTGAATTGCGACCGCTCATCGAGGCTGGCAGCGTCCAAGTCTTGGATGTGCGTGCCGACACCGAGTGGAACGGTGGCCATATCCCGAAGGCCCATCATTATTTCCTGGGACAACTGCCGACGAGCCTCGGACATCTGGATCGGAACACACAATTCGTGACGCAGTGTCTAAGCGGTGCTCGTTCTGCGATCGCCGCAAGTCTGCTACAGGCCGAGGGATTCGATGTGATCGACATGTCGGGCGGGCTGGAGGCGTGGAAAAATGCTGGCTTTCCAATCCAACAGGTCAACACGATGCAACCCGCGTGACCGAGTCAACGACGCATTCGATTCGGGTCGATTAAACTGTCCCGCTGGTTAGGGAGCCCTCGACGAAACGAACTGCAACATTCATGGAAGCTGAATCAACGCATGCCGCTGCGGAGCCATGGCTGTTTCCGAGAGTATGGGGTGCCTTCCTGCTCGTTCTCGTGGTGCTGACCTACCCATTGTGGTTCTTGCCGTCGAGTGAGTCGGCGTACCCCAACATCGCTCTGTTCACCCCGATGTTGCAGACCGGTCTGTTGGGCATCGTGCCCTCCATCACCTTGCTTCTATCTTTACTCGCAGTCGTTGCATTGCCCAAGCAAGGTCGCTGGGCATGGTGGATGGTTGCCGCGTCGTTGCTCGGGTTGTTCTTGCTGGATCAACACCGGCTTCAACCTTGGGCCTACCAGTCCTGCATCTACGCGTTGATCTTCGCCACGATGGACGAGAGGGACGCCAAGCGATTCCTGATTCCCCTTGCGGCGACTGTTTACATCTTCAGCGCTGCCGGAAAAATAGACTACCAGTTCGCGCATACGGTTGGCCAAGACTTTCTGCAGGCGATTGCCATTCCACTGGGAGGGATACCCGCAGGCTTTGACGAGGCGTTGCGAACGAAACTTGCCCTGCTCTTCCCCAGCGTGGAGTTGATTGCCGGGATCGGCCTCCTCATTCCGACCACACGTCGGGTAGCAGCTTTCGTCTTGATAGCGATGCACGT
>JBPCVD010000784.1:0-4393 GCA_051010815.1 Rubripirellula sp. | reverse complement strand
GTGCATTCCTGGGTAGAGCGTGTAGGTGGTTGCATTGGCGTGAAAGCGATGGCTCTTTTTCAATTCAGCAGTTTCGCCTTTTGCGATGGTCAGTTGCTTGAGCTTGTGGACTTTCGGCGCGAGGGTTCCGTTGGCTTTCACGAAGTCGATCACGTAGTCGACGATCAACGGTTCGTCGCGATTGGCGGTGATCGCAAATGAAAAGTGAATTGCCTCACCGGCCCGCACTTCCACAGCAGCAAGATTGAAATCGGTGACGGTGATCGCTGGGTTCGCGCGAAAGCCTAGGAACTTGAGCGTTTGGGGATGCCCCTGTTTAATCAGCGTTCTCAAAGCATGACGGTTGAGCCAGACCAACTCTTCTTCGTTTTGCTTTTGAAGTTTCTTCCAGCGTCTCAGGTGCTTCAAGACCAGTTCAGGACTGGTCTTCGCAATGTCGTTGATGTGATTCGCAACGGATCTGGTGACGTACCGTGTGGGATCTGCGTGAAGCTGATCCAGCAAGGGGAGAGGACGTTCAATATCGATTGTCAGACGCCCCGACCAGGGCAAGGTGGGGCGAGTACCTTCGCTCACGAGGCGTCGAACGTGATAGTTGGAATCTGTGGACCACTTTTCTAGGGTCGACATTGTTTCATCAGGATACGCATTGATGAATTTCCGAATCGCATCCTCCATCGAAAATCGCTGTGTGATCGACTTCAGCGTTTGCAGTGAAAGTCTTAAATGCCTTTTGTCCATTCCGTTGCGGACGACGAATTCGCCAAGCGGCGCCAAGATGAAGTCACCGAAATCATCATCGGTCAGTTTGGGATTCAGTTTGGGTGGTAGCGCTGATTGAACCTGTTTGGCGGCGACGCGAAAGTCCGGGTCCAGATAGTCTTCCAACGTTTCTGCGAGATGAGTGATCCGTTGTTTTAATTCAAGACTCGGAAAGGGGCGTGTTGCGGCTCGCACGAAGGCGTCCACATCAAAGCACGCATCTTGCGAGTGAAAGAGTTCCGCCAGGTATCGGACTTTCTCACGATTGAAGAGCTGGTCCTTGAGAACGAATCCAGATGACTTTTGCTTCGCCATTTGATGAACTGGTGTCTTGGAGGAAGCGTTCTGGTTCCGCTGCGTCGCACGTCAACGCAGCATGAACGCCATCGATGCAGCGTGTCAGGGCGAAGACACAAGCGCGGTCCTGCGAATGGGAACGCACACGCGGATCAGGGTGCAGTTTCCTCCGTTCGCCAAAAATTGATGAAGCGAATTTGTTTGCCTAGTGGGACCGAAAACGAACGTTGACGGGCATTTCGACATCAACGGATTGACCCGTTGGACTGAGCTTTCCCGTTTTCAAATCAATCCGCAGCGTGACAACCTTTCCCGTATTTCGGTTGCCGACCAGAAGGAATTGTCCGGACGGATCGATGCCGAAGCCACGCGGGACCTCGCCTTGCGTCGATGTGTTCCCGAGGGGCGTCAAGCTGCCATCCTGAGGATCGATCGCAAAAGCAGCGATCGAGTTGTGCCCCCGGTTGGAGACATACAGAAAACGACCGCTTGGATGCACCAAACATTCTGCGGTGCTGTAGCCGTCGCGTTTGGCATCACTTGGAAGCGTCGACCAGACTCCATCTAGTCGCAGCGTTCCTTGAGTCGCATCGTAGTCGAGTTTGGCAACTTCGGATGTCATTTCCAAGTTGGTATAGGCGTGTTTTCCATCAGGGTGAAAACTGAAATGCCGCGGTCCCCCACCAACCGGCAAGGGTAGGTTCGGTTGTTTTGAAGGGGTCATCTCGCCCTTTGACGGATCGACATCGAAAAGAAGGATTTGGTCCTTTCCAAGGTCCGCAACAAACGCTTGCGTGCCGGCGGCGTTGAAATTGATGGAATGAGCGTGGGGGCCAGCTTGCCTTTGAGGGTGACCGCCGCTGCCGCCGACGTGTTGATGGAAGGATCCGGCTTCCCCTAAAGAGCCATCGGATTCAATCGGAAAACTAATGCAGCTCCCGCCTGTGTAGTTTGCGACCGCAACGCACTTCCCCGTGGGGTCGACTGCGAGATGGCAGGCAGATGCACCTTGAGTGGAACGCCCATTCAGTTTTTTGAGAGTTCCATCTTTCAGAATCCTGAACGCAACGATTCCTTGGGATTTCTCATCCGCAGCAGAGACTTCCGAAACCGCATACAGCAGTGGGCGAGTGGGGTGGATTGCCACGAAGGATGGATTGACCATGCTCGCCGCAAGCACTGGTTCGGAGAGCGCGCCAGTGGTTTCGTTCAGTTTGGCAACGTGGATGCCCCCGCCGGCGCCGCGCGTGTAGGTACCGATGTAGGCGTCAGTTTCTGCGTTCGCTACGCAAGGAACGAACAACAAAACAAGCAGGGCAAACGATCTCATGGAATTCTCCGAGTTGGGAAGTCCGAGAGTTTACCAAGATACGCGTCCGGCATTTTCCGCGAGAATTCAGAGGCGGACGAAGGCCGCCGGGCGGATACCTTTGGATACGGTCGAGCACCGCATCCAGCGACCGCATTCGGCACTGTTCGCCGAGATGCGGAACATCAACGCTAGGACGATCCTAGTTCCGCTGACTTTGTGGCGAATTCATCTGCTTCAAGAAGGTTGGCATCACACCGATGTAGCAATTGCAGTGATTGCAAACGGCAAGCGATTCGGAGATCGCAACTCCACAGCGAGTGCAGGGACGGGTGCTCGCTCCGACGCGTTCCGGAGCGGGTGGCAAGGAACCCATGTCGCCCAAAATTCGCATCACACCGGTGTCCGTCACTGCTGCTTCCGAAGCTGACTTTCGCTGTCCAGCGGAAGCGAAGACGAAGTCAGAAGCACATTTAGGGCATTTGACCGTCTTGCCCTCGAGCGTCGCGTCGCCACGAAGGCGATGACCCGAGGGACAGGCAACCGTTATCTTGGTCTCAAGTTTCGACTGATTCATTCGTTTTAGCCCTTCGGTGATATGGAAGAGTTCTCTGAGTCCTTGCTTCGTCCCTTCTCTCTTAATTCAACCTCTACTTAGGAGGCTGGTTTCGCAGATTCGGGGAGCGAAAAAACTTTGTCCGATGGGGACTTTTTCAGAAACTTTTCCTGTTCAGCGCAAGAATCGTGTTGGCGGGTGCGTGAAACTGTGAGAGACACGAAGTTTCATGCATGGACCGCGAAAGCCGAGGCTTTCGCGGTGTGGCTGGTGCCCTGATTCGATCAGGCGCCACAGTTGAGTTATAGGAAGGCGGCAAGCGGACAGGCGATGAATCTAGATCCCGCGACTCGATCGAGCTTGCTCATACGTCTACGCGATTCGCGTGACGATGAGGCGTGGACTGAGTTCACGGCCGTCTACGAGCCGGTTATCTATCGGATGACGCGACGTCGTGGCATGCAAGACGCGGACGCTCGAGAAATCGTACAAGAGGTATTGGTGTCCGTCGCTACGGCCATTGATCGTTTTGACATCAGCGCGGCTGGGTCGTTTCGTGGGTGGCTGAGCAGGGTCACTCGAAACGCAACGATCGACCGTATGCGCAGGATTGCATCGCGTGGGGAAACGGTCGATGCGAGTGGAGTGATTCGAAAGCTTGATGCGGTTGCGGGCGAGGAACGAATCGGGGAAGAGTTTGATCAAGATCGTCGAGAGCAACTCTTTCGGTGGGCGGCGAGCCAGGTTCGCCGACGTACCGACGAAGTGAAATGGATGGCGTTTTGGAAAACGAGTGTGGAGGGATCGTCGATTCGCGATGTTGCTCGCGAGCTCGGCGTCGAAGAGGGATCGATTTACGTGTCGCGTTGTCGAATCATCAAGCGGATCCGCGAACTGGTTCACGAGAGACTCAGCGAGTAACTTGCCATGATTGCCCAACCTGATCGCCACTACGACCTCGACACGCTCCGTCAGCTATTGGATGAAGACCTTCCTCGCGATCAAGTGGAGAACGTTGAGTCACATTTGAGTATCTGTGAATCGTGTCGGGACGAGCTAGAGCACTTAGCGGGGCAGCGTCACTGGTGGGATGAGACTGTCAACATCCTGACGGAGAGTACGATCACCGCGAAAGAGAATGCGGGTCGAATCTCGCGGTCGCCACAACCTTTGGATGCGTCCCTGGAATGGATCCGGCCGCTGCTTGCGCAAAGTAGCGAAGCGGAGATGGCGGAAGCTCCTGTTCATTCGATTGGGTGTGTGGATCACTATGAAGTGCAGGATGTCATTGGGCAGGGAGGCATGGGCGTCGTCCTGCGAGGTGTTGACCCGGAACTCAATCGGCCCGTCGCCATCAAGG
Organism: Rubripirellula sp.; assembly: GCA_051010815.1. GTDB lineage: Bacteria > Planctomycetota > Planctomycetia > Pirellulales > Pirellulaceae > Rubripirellula. Next base: position 109 of record JBPCVD010000784.1, on the reverse strand, counting down.
TCCTGTCGCCGCACCTTGCCGGCGTCGGCGCGTCGAGGGCTCGATTCATGCGCGAGGCTCAGGCGGCTGCCGCGATTGTTCATCCGTCGATTGTTCCGATCTACAGCGT
>JBPCVD010000783.1:0-5076 GCA_051010815.1 Rubripirellula sp. | reverse complement strand
TGCGAGAACCGCGTGGCGTTTCGACCACGAACGCCAACGGTGCCGGGTTGCCCGTCACCGCCTCGTCCTCCGTTGCCCCCGCGACCGCCGACCGCATTCAAAAAGACGTAACCATCGACGCCGATCTCGATCGATTCGGCTAGCGCCGAGGGACGATCTGCGGCATAGGCGATCGTTCCCTCGATCGTCAGGCGACCCGTGTCGCGGTCATTGCGATCGTACTTCAGTCGACACTGGACGCGCCCTGCGCTCTGTCCACGAATGGCAGGAGTCGCGTCTCCCCCGCGGCGACCATGCATTCCGTACTGTCGCGACGGCGTACGCAAACTCTGCCCCGCTTGCGCGTGTCGTCCGTTGTGACCACTTACGTCGACAAAGCCAATCAGCTTGACCTCGCCGTCGGACGAAAAGCAGCCTGCATCGCCCACGTGCCGGATCAGCTTGATATTGCGATAGGGTTCGGCCAAGAAAAGTGACTCCGGATGGCGCTTCCAATGTGAGCGGACGATTGTATCCGCTTCGACCAAGCGCAGCACTCGGTCAGCCTCCGCGATGCTCAGCCGACAGCGGGCGATGGCCGTCGTTGGCGGGCCCTTCGTGGATGGGGCGACAGGAATGCTGCGACAGAGATGTTGCGTCGGGGATCGGGCCACAGGGATAGGGCCACAGGGATAGGGCGACAGACATGGGGCGACAGAGATAGGGCGACAGGGCCGCTCGAGATGTTGGCGGCGGCTTCCGAACCCCATACGCTAGTGGCCTGCCGCTCTACGCTCGCGTCGGACGTGCCCGGATTCGAATCGGAATGTTTTCCGGGATCGTTGGGATGAGCCGTGAACGGCCTTTGAACTGTGAATTCGCGTGTGGGGAAATTCCGTGACTGAGTCCAACTGGGAATCGAAGCAACCGCCACACGATTCCCAGCGAAGCTCGAGTCCGTTCCGCTTCTCGTTGAGGACCTTATTGGTCGTTGCAGTGGTGGTCGCTGCATTCTTGGCTGGTACGGTGGCGGATCGATGGCCGTGGCCGGCTGACCCCGTTCAAGGGAGTTATTCGATTCGGTTTCCTGCGGGTGCCCAACGGGATGTATCGCTGATGGGGCTAGGCGAGGGGCTGTACCAGATGCAAGGTGGAGGCGTGCTCAATGGCGTTTACCAATTGAAGGGAGATCAGCTCTTGATGGTACGCCCCGTCGACGGCCGGATGATGGGCCTGGCATGGCGGCGACTGGACGAGGGCTGGACCTTGTTTCGAGAACCGGTCGGCACGCCAACGGGAAGCAGTTATCTTAGCGCGAAGTTGTCGCCGAAGACGAAATCGGCAAGCGAACCCGTGATACCAAGCGAGAAAAACGAATGAGGGAGCACTCGATCGAATTGCGTGTGCGATATGACGAAGTCGACTCGATGGGTTGTGTGCACCATTCCAACTACCTGCGGTACTTCGAAATCGGCAGAACGGAGCTGCTGCGTGCTTCGGGAGGCTGCTACCGTGACATGGAAAGTGCGGGTCAGCTTGTCGTCGTGGTCCATGTCGATTGCCGATACCGTAGACCGGCTTGCTACGACGATTTGATCCGCATCCGAACGCGGATCGCAAAGGTGACCGCTGGTAAGATTGTCCACGAGTACGAGATCTGTCGAGATGAGCAGCGTCTAGTCGATGCCACGGTGACGCTGGCTGTGGTCGATATCGAGGGCAATCTCCAACGCGTGCCTGAATCGCTATTGGAGTTGTACGGCGAATATTAGTGGGCGTGACGAGTTTGTTCGCCGAGCATTAAGCCGCGCGTTTTTGTTGTCCGGACGCGGGCTTGTTTTTCGGTTCGCGGGGATCAGCGACCTTCGTCTCGACGTCTTGTCCAATCGGAGGATCGACGTGGGTGACGGCGATGCCAGGTTTGGAAGCATCAGCTTCGGCACTGACCGGTTCGGTCTCGGCGATCGTTGGGCTTGCCATGTTGGAGAGTGCTGGAATCGCGACCGCTGCGGGTGCCAGGCCTGGGTCGGGCATCAGTGTGGAATCGACACTCGAATTTCGCCGTCGTCGCGGCGCTCGCTCCGGTTCCATTTTGTCGAACAGCGTGCCCATCAAACTTGGGTGATAGCAGACATAGGACCAAGCGAGGCCAACGGCTGCCGAACCGAACAGGTCGCTCAGGAAGTGGGCGCCGCAGTACAGGCGTTGCAGCATCGTGCCGGCACACAGAGCCACGAATAGCCAGCGTCCTCGAGGAAGCACGACCCAAAGTCCCACCGTGAGCGCGGTCGCAGTGGCAAGGTATGCACTCGGGTAGGCTCTTGTGCTGGCGTCAAAATTTGCGATCTGACTGAGAGTCCAGTCGAAGGACCAGATCCAAGCGTAGTCGTAGGTAGCGGCATCGAGATTCAGCGTGTTCGGGCGCGGTCGCAACACAAACATCTTGGCCAGGGTGGCGACGGCGCCTCCGCCCATCGCGAGCGTTGCCAGTCGAGGGACACACCAGCGACACTTGGGCGCTAGCAGAATCACGCCTACTAGAATCAAAAAGATTCCACTGCCGTGCGCGTAAACGAGGGAGAAATCGAGCGCATCGCCGACCTCTCGAGGAAGTGGATCATGGGAAAACCATCGGGCGATCGGGACATCGATCAGAGTGGTCATGGGGACCAGCAAGAACGTGATTCCCGCCATCCAAAGCAACGCCGCCATCTTGAATCGGGCGGCTTCTTCGCGCAGCGGACGACCGTACGCGGGAAGCTTGCGAGCGGTGGAAATCGGTTTGTTTTCGCCTGACATAGTTCGCGATACCAATCGTGAAACCAAACGATTAAAAGGGGCGTCGGGCGAGACGCGTTGCACGAGGGCGAAGGCTACAAAAAAACGAGACCGCTGTGGAAGAGAAGATTGTGGAAGAGAAGAGTCGAAGACAAGAAAACTGAAGAGACGAACGCGAGAGCGAAGAAAGCCACGCATTTTCGAATCACCGACTAGCTCGCAGCTTTTCTCCGGCCCCAGATTTCTCCGGCCCCAGATTTCTCCGGCCCCAGAATCGTCCAATTTTTTCCGGCATGAGCTCGAAGCATTGGGGGAGGCTTTGCGAGTCGGTTTCAAACGGGGGCGTCGCAACCAACGGCCATCCGGCATGCACCTGCGACCATTTCTATTCGAGTTCCAATAGGGGATGGAAACCACTTCTATTCGAGGAACATGGAATAGATGGGGATTTCGGCCTTGTGTCGGCTGGCTCAACCGGACTACAAGCCACTGCCGAAATACCAGTTTTTCCCTCTTGTCGCAGGGCAAGGAATGCGGTCGCGCCAAAATAAAATCGCTCTTACGTTCGTTCTCGGACTCGTTTCGCTTCTTCCTGTCTGGGCGCAAGTCCCGACGCGGAACGAAGTCGACGATGCTCAGGAGATAACGCTTCCCGACGATCCCGCTGCGGTGTTGGCCGTGGTCGGTAAGTCTCATATCGTCTTGGGTGATCTGATGCCCAAGGTGGATGCCCGAATCCAGGATGTGTTGTCCAAGACGAAGCAAGAGGTGCCTGAAGAACAGTTGCACTTTGCCAGGATCAATATGATCCGTGGCCTGCTTTCCCAGGCAATTCAAAACAAGATGATGCGAGAATCGTTCCTGCTCGAGCAGGTTGGAACGGAGAACGCTGATAAACGGGACGAAGCCGACGCCAAGCTGACGTCTCGCGCCCGGCAAATGTTCTTTGAGAACGAAGTGCCGGAGCTGCAGGAACAGTATGAAACCAAGGACCTGACCGAGCTCGACAAATTGCTTCGTGCAAAAGGAAGTTCGTTGGCAGCACGTCAGCGAGAATTTGTCGACCAGATGCTCGGCCACCTTTACATTCGCGGCCAAGTGGAACGCGATCCAAATGTTTCGATCGCCGAGATCAACGAACACTATCGATCTCACTTGGACGACTACGAGCGCCCGACGCGGGCTCGCTGGGAACAGCTGAGCGTGATGTTCGGCAAATTCTCCAGCCGAGACGATGCCAAGCAAGCGATCTGGGACATGGGCCGTGAGGCTTACTTTGGTGGAAGCATGGAAGCGGTGGCTCGAGAAAAGAGTCAGGAGCCTTTTGCCAACAAAGGTGGTGTTCACGACTGGACCGCAAAGGGAGCCCTGGCGTCAGATCCCCTGAACGAACAGATCTTTTCGATCCCTTTGAACGCGATGAGCGAGATCATCGAGGATGACGCTGGTTTTCACATTGTCCGCGTACTTGAGCGGCAAGAAGAAGGTCTGATTCCACTCAGCGAAGTCCAAGATGACATTCGCAGCATCATTCGAAAAGAAAAAATTGAACGATCACAACGGGAAGTGATGGAAGACGTGCACGTGCGGATTCCCGTATGGAGCCTATTCCCCAACGACACTCCCGGTGCCAAGCCTCTTCCAAATAGCATCAGCAGTCGATTCAGTTCGACAAAGAATCGATGATTCATGGACGGCATTCCTACTTTGCTGCCGGGCGTCCGGGTCGTAATGCTGGCTCGGTGTTGCTGCTGTGCGCATTGATTCTCGTGGGCGGCGTCTGCAGCGTTGGCTGTCGCCAGCTTCGTTACCGACTACGAAGCGAATCGCCAGAGGATTTTGTCCCCAACCCGCTCGAATTGCCGCCCAGTCCTGACGAATTCGTTTGGTCTCAGGTGATCGACACGGTGGATGACTACTTTCGGATCTCCCGCGAACAACCGGTGCAAAACTCCGAGGGAATCATCCTGGATGGCCGGGTTGAGACTTCCTATCGGATTGGTGCCTCCTGCTTCGAGCCGTGGCGGAAGGACAGTACCGCCGGATTTGAACGCTTGCAAAGTACGTTGCAATCGATCCGTCGACGCGCGATTGTGACCGTTCGTCCTCGCGGACCTGGGTATACGATCGAAGTGATCGTGCAAAAGGATCTGGAGGACGTCGATCGGAGTCAATATTCCACTGAATCGAGTGCGGCAACCCGCCACGACGGTACGGTGGTCCGCCGCGAGGATCGATTCGACGACAGTCCAGTCACTCTGGGCTGGATTCCCATGGGCCGAGACACCTCGTTGGAACAGGTAATCTTGAGCGACATTT
>JBPCVD010000782.1:0-5138 GCA_051010815.1 Rubripirellula sp. | reverse complement strand
CGAGTAGGGTGTCTTCCAAACGGGTTCTCGATTCGCCTCTTGAACGACGGCCCGAGATGGTCGCGTAAAGTGATGCTTGAGAATGGGCGGGTGGTGTTTGGGTTGGGCGGTGATCTTCCCGTGTCGCTCAGGTTTGCGAAATGGGGACTCGATGACTTGGTGAGGCTGAGCCGGAATCGATGGCCGCAACATGTTGGCCGGCACGCCGGAATCGATGCTTGGCGAGTTCGATTCGAGTGGAGTAGCTTCGTGCTGGACGATCCGAATGGGTGAGGTGAAGCGTGGCGACGAGACAGCAGAATCGACGGATCGCGATTCCCTCGACGCGCTCGCAGATGGCTTCGATGCGTTAGAAACCGCAGGGTTGCCTCTGTTGGTCGCCGTAGCATGTTGGGTGGCCTGCGTATCTCGCGGCCCATCCGATTGGCGATGAATCCGGATCAATTGCGCGTTGCCGGTCGCCGGTGCGATCGCCAGACCCAACAGCGCTAAACTCAGCAACTTCAGAATGCGAGGCACGGCCACACCTAGAAAGATGGGTAATTTGAGAAAACTTTAAGGACAATTCCTATCGTTGGATCGGCTCGAAACCTTCGTCAGCGCCAGCGTTTTTCCATCTGAGGCAGCTGAATCCGGCTTTCCGGGCGTGAAACCACACTTCCGGAAGGCCGAATTGCCCTATCGCCTCCCGAGGACGGCTGTCTATCCTTCCAAATCCTCGCTTCCCTACGCCGATTTCCGGATGAAACGATTGGGCGAAAGCGAAGCACGACTGCGAAAGCAATCACATCTCATCACTCGACACGGCGATAGTAGAAGAAGCTGGCGGGGCGGAACCCGCGAAACCTACGCATGGAAGCTGACATGAACATTAAACGTCGCCATTTTCTCGCGTTATTTGGATCGCTTGCGGCGACCGCTGGCCATCGTGCATTGCAGGCGCAGGACCCCGCGCTCCGTGAGCCGGTCCACCGAGTTGCGAACGCAGCGGCAAGTTTGGAACCTACGCCGGTCCATCCCCTCGATCGAGCTCTCGATATCGCCCGCTCGGGTCTGGATGGTTGTCGAGCAAATATCAACGACTACACCGCCGTGTTGGTCAAGCGAGAGCGCATCGATGACTCGATCGGCGCGCATGAATTCATGTCGGTCAAAATCCGAAACCGTAAAGTCGTCGGTGGCCGTTTGGTGCAGCCGATGAGCGTCTACATTAGCTTCCTCAAGCCCTCCACGGTAAAGGGTCGCGAGGTGATTTACGTCGAGGGCAAAAACGACGGCAACATCATCGCTCATGAAGGTGGCTTCAAAGGGAAGTTCTTGCCAACGGTCACCATTCCACCCGACGGAATGTTGGCGATGCGAGGCCAACGATATCCAATGACTGAAATTGGTGTCGAAAACCTCATCGTCAAGCTGATTGAGCGAGGTCAACAGGCTCGGCAGTTCCCGGATGTCCAGTGCGAGTTCCGCAAGAACGCTCGAGTTCAGGATCGCACCTGCACCGTGTTGCAGGTAACTCAGCCCACCAAGCAACCGACACTCGAGTTTTACAAAGCCCAGGTCTTCATTGACGACGAAATCAATGTGCCGATTCGGTACATCGCCTACGATTGGCCGAAGCGAGAGGGTGTCCAGCCTGAAGTGCTTGAGGAGTACAACTACCTCAACTTGAAGGTGAACGTTGGTCTGACCGACGCAGATTTCGACCCCCGAAATCCAGCCTACAACTTCTACTCGAAGTAGAACGCGAACGCCTCGCAAAGAGGCAAACGCGTTGAGCGGGCTCGTTCTAGTCGCCGTCTCCCGTCTTTGGCCGGCGAGGCCTTGGCAATTCAAAGCGGTCGATCGTTCGCGTGTAGGCGTCGCCGCCCAATCGTCCAATCGTGTCGAAATCGTCGGCTAGGAACTCGCCCCCGTCCCCGATCAGGTTGTCGGCGACATGCATCGATACGATGCGCCCGATGACAAGATTCGCTGCGCCTGGCCCGTGCCCCAAGGCAATCGCTTGGTGCAACTCGCACTCAAAGGCTGCTTTGCAATTCTCGACTCGTGGGGGAGTGACCCGAGTCGAAGCAATCTTGGGGACACCCACCGCGTTGAATTCATCAATGTCGGAATCGTACTCGGCTGAGGTCGCATTCATCTTTGAACCCCATGTCTCGGTGACGACGTTGATCACAAACTCGCCCGTGTGGCGAATGTTGGCAAGCGTGTCCTTGGGTTCTCCGAAGCGATTATTCGCGGGACAGAACATGATCGTCGGCGGGTTGGCACCAACCCCATTGAAGAAGCTGTAGGGCGCAAGGTTACAGACGCCTGCCGCCGACTGTGTCGAAACCCAAGCGATCGGTCGCGGCGTGATGAGTCGCACCATCCAACCGTACAGTTCGCGAACGGAAAGCTTGTCGGGATCGAACTGCATCCGCGATGCTCCGTATCAGGACTTCGGTTCGGCAGCGACCGGATCCGACAACAATGAGACCATCGACTGGTGAAGTGGCGCGGTTGCCGCGACACAGAATCGCGGGTTCCAGTCATCCATCGGGCCACCTTGGTAGGAGGTCAATGCTGCTCCCGCTTCTCGCGCGATGACCGTTCCAGCAGCTGAGTCCCAGGCGCAAACGTTTGTCGCCCAGTAGGCATCCAACCTGCCCGCCGCGACATAACACATGTTCAACGCGCAGGAACCGAGTCGCCTCAATGAACGGCAGTGCTCCAGTACACGCACAAACCTCACGACTTCTGGGTCGGTACGTTTGACCCCCGCGGGAAAACTGCAAGCGACAAGTGAATCGCCAATCTCCTTGCAATCGCTGACCTTCAGCGGCGTGTCATTGCATTTAGCACCGGCACCATCGATCGCCGTGAACAACTCACCGGTAACTGGATCAAGAATGACACCCAAACGCATTTTGCCGCCAGCATAGAGCCCGATAGAGACTGCGAACGACTGAAGTTGGTGAACGTAGTTGACCGTACCATCAAGAGGATCGACCACCCAACATGGCGGTGCCGAAGGATCGCCCCGTCGAACCGACTCCGGCGGATCGTTCTCGCCCTCCTCTTCTCCGACGAACGCATAGTCCTCGAAGGCGTCCATCAAGATCTCGCGAATCGCAGCCTGCGAAGCCAGATCTGCATCGGTCACAAGGTCCTTGGGCGCCTTCTCCTTGACGACCATGTGATCGCGTCTTGCCATGAGTTCGACGGCGCCAGCGCGGGCTGCTTCAACGGCAACCTGCAAATGATGTTCGTTCATTCGGTGTCCGGCCTGAGGAAATCGGAATCGGTCTCGCCAAGCTGATTATCGGGGTCACTGAAATCAGAATCGGTTTTACCAGGCTGATCATCGGCAACACGGAAGTCCGAATCTGTTTCGCCGAGTTGGCCGTCACGAACGCTGAACCCAGCTTCATCACCTTCCAGGGCCTCCGCGCTCAACCCGGTCAATTCCGTTTCAATCCCTTCCAAGTCTGACTCCAATCTGCGGAGTTCTTCCAACCACACACGAATGTCGTTGTCGTACTCCGTGGCCATGTCACTCAGGATCAATTGGCGGTGAAACGCGGCTGCACCCTTGTCGACGTGTTCGGCAGCTTCCGCGCTTGGAAAGCGACGGTTTGGATCGGGCGCGATCATGCCAACCAAGAAATTCATCAACAGTTCATTGCGAAGAATCTCGTCCGGCAATATTTCATCTAACCGCGATGGCAATTCTCGTTTCGCCTGCAAGAGATCGCGGAGCTTCGTTCGATTCCCAAAAGGATTGATGCCACTCAATAGCTCAATCAAAACGTAACCAACACTTGCCAGGTCACTTCGAGGCGTCGAAACACGATCCTCCAAAACCTCCGGGGCCGCATACAAAGGCGTGCACTCGCGGTCGCGTGGAGGATTGTGGTAGTCGATTGCCGATCCCATGTCGATCAACTTCGCATGACCACTCCGCTTCAACATGATGTTGGCTGGCTTCACGTCTCCATGCACGATGCCTTCGCGGTGCAACGCAGCGAGAGCGGCCAAACATTCACGAACGATCGCGACCGCAACTCCCGCCTTGAACCGACACTGCTCCGGACCCTCCGTCAGGATGACTTCGTTGATGTAGCGCCATCGCCGACTACTGACGCGCCCGTGCAGAAGATGCAAACACTTCGGTGACGTCAATTGACGCAAGTCGAACCCATCGACCCATTCCATCATCATGATGCGGATACGATCACGCTCGAAAAAATTCTGCACATCCAGCAAATTGTCGTGCTGAATCAAAGCCACGCGGGCCGCAATGCTGGCGACGCGCAACATCGCCTCGTTGTAGGCCTGGGCTCCGGCGTATCGCTCGGGCGAAAAGACTTTCATCGCGACCGGCACGGTGAAACCATCGGTACCCCGATATTCCGTCAGATATACCTCACCCTGGCCCCCACGTCCCAACATCCGGAGCATATGGTGATGCCCCGTCCAGCTCACCTTTCCTTGCTCGGTGAGCTGCTCGTAGCGCTCCAGCAGGTTCGGATCCGTCATAGAGCGATGGGATCCCTGCTGCGTGAGTGTCGGATAGGGTTCGTATCGAGTGGTGGATTGCATGACGTATTCGCCCTCCGTGAGCATCAAACCAATGGAGCAACAAAGGAGAAGCTCCTTTCACAAGGATGTGACGCTGTGAGCAAACCAACCTACTCGCTGTGAAGCTTTCTTTGTAGTCAGGCAGAGGGCGGAAATCGGGTCTGAACCGAAAACGCCATGTCCCACTGGCGAGCTACGCGGAAAGCTCGACCGGGAAGTTGCAGCCCGCCACTCGAAATCACTGTTTTCGCAGGTCGAAACAGACCACCGCGTCGCGTAGCCGAATTACCATTCGACCGTCGCTGACGGCGGGAGTGCTGCAAGCCAGTGGCCCGGTCGCAACGGCATTCTTTTGCCACATCTTCTCGGACTTCCCCGCGCCGTCGGCCTCCGTTGCGACCTCGTCCATTTTCAGCTTTGCACGAAGATCGTCCGTCCCGATCAAGCGTTTGTCGGAATCAACCTTCGCCTCGTAAATCAGATTGAAGCGATCACTTTCTGCGTCAAATGCAAGCAACCCCTCCCAGCCAAAGAAGACCTGATCGCCCGCGGCGATCAAAGAAGTGTAGCGC
>JBPCVD010000781.1:0-21658 GCA_051010815.1 Rubripirellula sp. | reverse complement strand
GATCTTCTAGGATCTTGGGCATCAATCTATCAAAACAAGGCCCCCCATGCTGATGAGCCGCTGCCTCGACTGGACGGCGGGGTCAAGGCCGGGAAGCCCATGGGGCTCAGCTCTGTCACGTTTAACGGCCTGTTCCCCAAGAATGCCGTACTCCTTGCGGCCTTCGCCACATCCGGTGGCGGTTATCGCCGATTCGCAGCAAGCCGGCGGATTCGAAACTCCCGGCTGGTTTCCTGATTGTGACATTCGCCGATAGTTTGGGCAGCGGAGGTGGAACCGCGGAGGAAGATGCCTACCCGAAAGGCGGTGTCGGCGGGTATTCTGTGCGAATGCCCGGCGAACTCAGCGAATCGATTCTGTCGCCCACAGCCCTGTTGTGGCTGGCAGCTGTGATCATTGCCGGCATGATCCTCATCGGATCCATCAACCGCCGCCGCACGCGGTTGACAGAAACGCTACGTGACTACGTCGATCGGAATCAGGAAGGACGTCAGTCGCAGCATGGCAACGGCGACGAAACGACCTCCGAGTGACCTCGCCCTCGCCGCCGGCCCTCGAACTCGACGGCACGAATCCCAGATCGCTTGAAATCGGTATTGAAATAGAATTGATGAATAAACGTGTCTACATCAAGACGGTCGGATGCCAGATGAACGTGCTGGACAGCGAGATGGTGATCGCTGATCTGAAACGACATGGCTACACCGTGGTTGATTCCCCCAAAGAAGCTGACTGCTTGCTTTACAACACGTGCAGTGTTCGCGAGCATGCCGAAGAGAAGATCTACAGTGCGTTGGGAAAGATCCGGCAAACGAAAGAGCGTCACCCCGAGAAGCTGATTGGCGTGATGGGTTGCATGGCCCAGAAAGATCAGGAGATCGTTTTCAAGCGCGCCCCTTACGTTGACATGGTGGTGGGGCCAGGCCAGCTGCATACCGTTCCCGAACTGATCGAAAAGGTGCGTGCCGGCGAGGGACGCCAGATGGCGGTGTCGCTCAACCGCAACGAAGGCTCACAGGCGGTCATCGCTCGCAGCCACGAGACGTTTGATCCGCTGCGGGATCCCGGCATGCGCCCGACCCCCTTCCAAGCGTATCTTAGAATCCAAATCGGCTGCGACAAGTTCTGCACTTACTGCGTCGTCCCGAACACCCGCGGTCCAGAGCAGGGTCGCTCCCCTCAGCAAATCGTATCGGAGGCCAACACGCTCGCTGAACAGGGCTGCCGAGAAATCACGCTGCTTGGCCAAACCGTCAACAGTTACAAGTTTAAGCACGAGGATGGTTCTGCAACCGACATGGCTGCACTGCTAGAGCAATTGCATCGGGTTAACGGGATCGAACGCATCAAATTCGTGACCAACTATCCCAAGGACATGACGGAACGATTGCTGGAAACGATCCGCGACCTTCCCAAGGTTTCGCCATACTTGCACGTGCCTGCCCAAAGCGGATCCGATACCGTACTCAAACGCATGAAACGCGGTTACACGGTCGCCGACTACATGGAGATGTTCGAACGGATCGAACGGATTTTGCCCGAGGCGGCCGTCAGCAGCGATTTCATCGTTGGCTTCAGCGGTGAAACCGAAGAAGACTTTCAGAAGACCATCCAACTGGTTGAGCGGTGCCGCTTCAAGAACAGCTTTATCTTCCAGTACAGCGTTCGCCCTGGAACCAAGGCCGCGGATCGGTTGCCGGATGACATCCCTCGCGAAGTGAAAATCAAACGCAACAACGATCTACTGGCTGTTCAAGACCGCGTCGCGCAGGAAGACAATACCAAGCTCGTCGGTCAAACGGTCGATGTCCTGGTCGAAGGGCCCAGCAAGAAGGGACTCAAGTCAGGTGACGGCCACGTCGTGCAAATGACCGGTCGCACCCATTGCGATCGAATTGTTGTCTTCGATGGAAACCGCCGCCAAGCGGGGCAATTCATGCAGGTACACGTCGATGATGCCAGCAGTCACACGTTGGTCGGCCGAGTCCAAACGGTGGATGTCGTAACGCTCGGCATGCCAACCTCTGGTTGATCCGCAAGATCGCCACGCTTTAAAACCTACCTGCTGACCCAACAGGGGAGCCCGCTCTGAACACTTCACCCGCTGCCGACATTGAATGCCGGCCTCTCTCTAACGGCATGACAGTCCTGGTTCAACCGATGCCTTGGCTGCGGACCGCCGCGTTTTCGCTGAATCTGCACGCTGGCGTCCAGCCGGAACCGGAACCGCTCGCAGGCCTCAGCGGACTGGTTTGCGAAATGGTCCAACGCGGCGCTGGCAAACATAGCAGTCGCGATCTGGTTGCCGTCCAAGACAATCTTGGCATCGATCGCAATTCGGGCGTCAGCACGGCACTGGTTTCGTTTGGCTCCGCGATGCCGGCAGAATCTCTGCAAGCTGCTATCGAACTGAACGCGGACATCGTTCGCCGACCCCACCTGCCTCAAGACCAGTTGGATGATGCGAAGATGATGGCGATGCAGGAACTGCGTGCCATGGAAGACGAACCGACACATCGCGTGATGCGTCGTTTGCGGGAACTGCACTACGGCGAACATCTTGGCCGTTCCACCTACGGTAGTGAGCAGGGCCTGGAACGGATCACGCAAGACGATGTCCGCGATTTTTACCAACAGCGATACCATGCCGGTGGATCGATCATGGCAGTCGCGGGCAAGGTGGATTCCGAGCAAGTCTTCGAGTGGGCCGAAGCTGCGTTTGGCGACTGGAAGACGATGCCCAATGAATCGCTGGGACAGCCAGAGGGGCGTGCCACGTACGAACACATCGAATCGCCATCCAGCCAAACTCACATCGGATTCGCGTTTGACGCCGTTCCCTACGGACATCCCGACTATTTCAAAATGCGTGCCGGAATAGGAATCCTGAGTGACGGCATGAGCAGCCGATTGTTCGATCGTGTACGGGAACAGCGTGGCTTGTGTTACACCGTGACCGCTAGTTGTCATTCCCTCAAGAATTGCGGCGGTGTGTTTGGTTACGCGGGCACAACGACCGAACGAGCACAAGAAACGCTCGATGTCACGCTTCGTGAAATTGAACACCTGCTTGATGACATCGAATCGAGCGAACTTGATCGATGGAAGGTCCGCATCGAAAGCGGTTTGATCATGGAACAGGAGTCAAGTGCATCTCGCACTTCGTCTCTCGCTTCGGATTTCTATCAAATCGGTCGACCCATGACGACTTCCGAGTTAGAGATCGCAATCGAATCGCTGTCGCTTGATGACATTCGCGAGTATTGGGGACAACGCCCACCAAGAGACTACCGCATCGTTACGCTCGGCCCCGAGCCACTCAACGTTCCCACTTCCTCAGCCCCAGCAACAGCCTGAACATGCCCGAGTTTCGCGAAACGACCCTACCCAACGGCCTGAGAATCGCCGCCGAAATTGATGGCCGCGGGTACTCCGCTGCATTGGGATACTTCGTACGTGCCGGTTCGCGTGATGAAGTCGACTCGGAGTCTGGCCTCAGCCACTTTCTCGAACACATGATGTTCAAGGGGACAGAGCGTCGTTCCGCGGCCGACGTGAACCGAGAACTGGACGAACTCGGTGGGCAAAGTAATGCGTACACGAGCGAAGAGCAAACTGTCTATTACGCCACCGTGCTTCCGAAATTCCAGGATCGAATCGTCGATCTCCTGACGGACATGCTCAGTCCTGCGTTGGATGAGCAGGAATTCGAAACGGAGCGGCAAGTGATCCTGGAAGAGATCGCCAAATACGAAGACCAGCCTCCGTTCGGTGCTTTTGAGCGAGCGATGGAGGTGCACTATGGCCCCCGCGGTTTGGGCCGCCGGATCCTGGGCACCGCCGAGTCGATTCGCACGATGAACGCGGCGACCATGCGCGACTACTTCCACCGACGCTACCGTCCCGAGAACATCGTGTTGGCCGCGAGCGGGAACATTGACTTCGACGGTCTCGTGGCGGAGGTCCAGCAACGCACCGCCGATTGGTCCGATCGTCCGAACACCCAAACTCCATCCGAGGACGACATCCAATCGGTCCCCGCGGGCATCTCACTGGAGCCCACAATTGAAATACCCGACGCGAACCAGGCGTATCTCGTCCGCATCGCGCCGGGGCCCAACACTCGCAGCGAAGATCGCTACGCCGCGCGTGTGCTGGCATCCATCCTGGGTGACGAAGGAGGGAGCCGCCTGTTCTGGGAACTGATCGACTCCGGACGCGCCGAAGTTGCTACGGTCTGGCCGCACGAATTCATCGATGCGGGTGCTTGGTTCACCTACATGGTTTGCGCCCCCGAGGATGCTGCCACGAATCGAAGACTGATTGATGACATCGTTCAGCGAACGATCGATTCCGGCGCCGATGCGGAAGAACTGTCTCAAACCATCAGCAAGGCGACCGCGGGCTGTATCATGCAATCGGAACGCCCCAGCAATCGTCTGTTTGGCCTTGGCAGTCGCTGGCTCACCTGTGGCGAGTATCTCAGCACTGATGACACGCTTGATCGATTGCGTGGCATCGAGCTGGACGATGTCGCTCAAGCAGCTCGGACCTACCTGGGATCCGATTCGTCCGAGATCGTCGCCTCCGCTCAGTCACTACCGACCGCAGGCTGAAAAACCTTCGCCGGCATAAGCTTGGCTTCCGGCATGCTCGGTGCGCCCGTTTTACCAGCGGCGCCTTGCACTAACCAAGTTTGTTAATCACGCCTGTGCTATCGCCGAAGCTCTTCGCTTGCGAACCCATCTGCTGCATCATCCACAGATAAAGATTGCAAAGCGGCGTTCCATTCTCGTAGCGAATGTGCTGTCCAGTCCGGACGCGGCCGCCAGCGTTTCCAGCCAACAAGATCGGCAGGTCATCGTGGTTGTGCCGGTCTCCATCGCTGATCCCGCTTCCGTACACCAGCATCGAGTTTTCGAGCAACGTTTTTCCGTTGTTCTCGAGTACCGAACCAAGTCGCTGCAGCAGGTAGGCAAAGCGATCAATTTGGTAGCGATTGATCTTGGCAATATTCTCTTGTTTGTGCTCACTCTTGCCATGATGCGAGAGTTCGTGATGCCCCTCCGAGACGCCAATCTCCGGGTAACTACGATTTGAACCCGCATTCGTAAACATGAAAGAGAGGATGCGAGTGCTGTCGGTTTGTAGGGCCAGCGTCACCATATCCAACATCAACTCCGCATGTTTGCTGAGTTCTCTGGGAACACCACTTGGACGTGGATAGTCTGGGACGCCCTCCTCGGAAACGCTCAGTCTTTCGGCGCCGGACAAACGCTTCTCAACATCACGAACGGAGTAGAGGTATTCATCCAACTTGCGTTGATCGACTGCAGGGAGCGTCTTGTGCAACCGCTCCGCATCTTCCAAAACAAAGTCCAAGACGCTCTTGCGATACTTTTCCCGTGTGCTCTTCGCACGTCTCGCGTCTTTTTTCGTTTGCCCCGCAAAGAGCCGGTCGAACAATGCTCCCGGATCGATCTCCTTTGCGACCGGATTCGTGGGGCCACGCCAGGACATGTTCGAAGCGTAGGCGCAACTGTACCCGCTGTCACAATTGCCTGCTTGGGCGCTCGCTTCCAAACCAAGTTCCAAGGATGCAAATCGCGTTGCATCGCCGACCTCTTGGGCGGCGGCTTGGTCCACCGAAATACCGTTTTGAATGTCGGCACCGTTTGTTTTCCGAGGATGGGCCCCGGTCAGAAATGCCGCCACACTACGTGCATGATCGCCACCTCCGTCCCCATGCGCTCGAGCCCCGTCAAGCGTGAGCCCCGTCAAGACGTTGAACGAGTCCTGATGTTCGGAGAGTCGCGCCAAGGTCGGGGGCAAGTCGAAACGCACCCCATCGTTCTTCGGCGTCCAATCAGGCATGTGCATGCCATTGGGCACGTAAAAGAAAGCCATTCGCAATGGTGCCGTTTCCGGTTGCTCGGCCGCCGACAACAAGCGCGTCCGACACATCACATCCAGAACGGGCAACGCGATCGACGTCCCCACTCCACGCAGCACCGTTCTTCTCGAGATCGTTCTTGGCATGGCTATTCTCGGTAACCCTGTTTCTGAAATGGATCGCTTTGAATGATCCCGGCAATCAAGTACGCGAATCTGTAGTCATGTTGTTGAACACCCGCAAAGATTTCATCAATGGCACACTTATCGTAGTACTCGGTGCCACGGCCTAAGGCATAGACCAACATCTTTTCTGCCAGACAGCGAGTGAACTGGTCTCTGCGTTCGGTCGCAAGCAGGGCTCGCAAATCGCCAGCGCCAACGAACTCGGTTCCGTCCGGCAACTTACCGGCTGCATCGACCTCCTCGCGTCCGTCACGCGATCGCCATAGGCCGACCGCAT
Organism: Rubripirellula sp.; assembly: GCA_051010815.1. Lineage (GTDB taxonomy): Bacteria > Planctomycetota > Planctomycetia > Pirellulales > Pirellulaceae > Rubripirellula. The sequence continues at coordinate 15,303 of JBPCVD010000781.1, read as the reverse complement.
CGAAGTTCTCCAGCGCAAACCCCAACGGATCCATCATGTTGTGACATGCAGCGCACGACGGATTGGAACGATGCTGTTCCATCCTTTCTCGCAACGTTCCTACCAAGCGGCTTTTTTCCAGTTCGGGGATGTTCGGCGGCGCGGGTGGAGGCGGCGTATTGAGCAGATTCTCAAGAATCCACTTGCCACGCTTCACCGGACTGGTTCGCGTCGGGTTGCTGGTGACTGTCAGTACGCTGGCGTGCGTCAGCAAGCCTCCGCGCGGGGTTCCATCGAGCGTCACTCGACGAAACTCTGGACCCGTGACACCATGAATCCCGTAGTACTTCGCCAAGTCTTCGTTCAGATAGGTGAAGTTCGCGTCAAGCAACGTGGTGACCGGCAAATTGCCTCGCATCACGGCGGCAAAAAAGGTCAACGTCTCACGTCGCATCAATTGGCGAATCTCGTCGTTGAAACTTCGGAACAGATCGGTATCGGGATTGACTTGGTCAAGATTGCGAAGCTGCAACCACTGCCCCGCGAAATTCTCGACAAACCGATTTGCACGAGGATCTTGCATCATTCTCGCTACTTTTTCGAGCAGTCGACCACGATCCCGTAGCTGCCCACGATGAGCCAACAACAGCAACTCATCATCGGGCATGCTGCTCCACAGGAAGTAAGAGATCCGCGTCGCCAGTTCATAGTCGGTCACTGGCGGCATCGCGCCATCGGCATCCGGATTCCGAGGTTGCTCGACTTTGAACAAGAAGTGCGGCGACACCAGCAGTGCCTGCAACCCAACCTGGATTCCCTCTTCGAATGTCCCCCCTTCCTTCCGCACGTTTGCAGCCAACGAAACAAGACGCGACACTTCTTCGCTTGATGCGGGGCGGCGAAATGCACGGCTCGCCAACCGTCCCAGCACAGCGGACGATGCTTGATCGGGTGAGACCTTTTCATTGGGGGTCGAAAAGATCAGCTTCCGATGACTGGCGGGCAAGTCGTCTAACTGACCGATCGTCGAGCGGCGTTCCGTACCTCGCAAGTTCACGTGTTCAATGTGGAGATTCCGGTCGGCCTTGCCCTGTACGTAAAAGTCGTTGATGAAGGCAATCGAAATCTTTCGCTTCCCTCGAACGAGCCGAAATGTTGCTTCGTAGTCCGCAAACTCAGTCGTCGGTACATCGATGACTTTCTTGGTTCGCCCCGACACCAACTCCATCTTGACGGGCTCGTCACCTCCCTGGTCTCCCTTGGCCGTAATCGTCAGTGTGTACATCCCGCCGAATGGAACTTCGCAGAGAAGCTCAACGGATCCCTCTGACGACAACGTTAATCTTTGATCGTTGCCACCATACTTCTGTGCTCCCTCCAGTTGTGAGGGGCGGCGGTCGAGTTCGAAGATGCGCGGCGGGGGAGGCGTATAGATCGCCTTGCCCGAAATCACTTCGGCTGCATCAAGGTACTTTTCGACCAATAGCGGCGGCAACGAGAGAACATCACCGATGTTGTCAAATCCATACCCAACGTCGTCACCAGGGAATCCGGCGGAGGCTGCGTAATCAACACCCGTCAAGTCGCGCACCGTGTTCCGGTACTCGAATCGGTTCAATCGGCGCAGCGCCACCTTCCCGGCATTTGGATTACGAACGCAGTCCACGGCATTCGCGAGGCCATCGATCAAAGCGACCATCTGCGCCCGTGTCGCGGCATTCATCACTTCGCCATCCTCGGGTGGCATCGTGCCGAGTCGCACCTGAGCGAGCGCGCGCGTCCAAACCTGACGATTCTCGCGAAGCGCCGCCGCCGACTGATCCGTTTCCAGCGAAATCTCGCTCCCCTCGGCATGACAGTCGTAGCAGTAGGTCCTCATCAGAGGCAGCAAACGCTCGCGAAACGCATTTTCGTTCTCCGCCTCGTCACCTTCTGCCACAACGGGACAGATCGCAAACATCGCAGCGGTCACGAACGCAACCGACACGCGGCGACGGAGGAATTGAGACGCGAAGAGGGAAGTGGCGGGCATCGCAATAGTTTAGTCTTGCGGCGCGGTTTGGCGACGTCAATTCGGCCCTGACTAAGACAACACAGGCTCCAGCACCTCGCCATGCACGTCGGTCAAACGGTAATCTCGACCTTGGAATCGGAAGGTCAAGCGTTCGTGATCGATCCCCAACAAATGCAGGATCGTCGCATGGAGATCATGCACGGAAACAGGGTTTTCCACGATGTTGTAGGAGTAATCGTCGGTCATGCCGTACGACGTCCCCGGCTTGATCCCCCCGCCTGCCATCCAAATGGTGAAACACCGTGGGTGATGGTCTCTGCCGTAGGTGGTCTCGGTCAATTCGCCCTGAGAATAAATCGTTCTTCCGAACTCCCCCCCCCAAACGACCAAGGTTTCGTCCAATAGACCTCGTTGCTCCAGGTCTTTCACCAGAGCCGCGGAAGCTTGGTCAACGTCATAACATTGCCCGGGCAATTGTTTGGGCAACGCCGAATGCTGATCCCATCCCATGTGAAATAGCTGAATGAAACGCACACCTCGCTCCGCCAACCGTCGTGCGAGCAAAGCGTTCGCGGCGAACGTCCCAGGCTTTCGAGCTTCCGGGCCGTACATCTCCATGATGTGATCAGGTTCCTCGGAAACATCGGTCAACTCCGGAACGCTCGTTTGCATTCGGAACGCCATCTCGTACTGAGCAATCCGACTCTGGATTTCGACATCACCTTTGCTTTTAAATGCATGCTCGTTCAGCGTCGCAAGCTCATCCAACATGCCGCGACGGAGTTTGCGTGTCACGCCGGGAGGATCTGATAAGTACAGCACTGGATCAGCCGCCGATCGCAATTTCACGCCGGCGTACGTCGTGGGCATAAAACCGGAACCCCACAGACGATCGTACAAAGGCTGGCACGATGGGCGGCCGGTGCCTCTCGACGTCAGAGCGATGAAAGCGGGCAGATCGTCATTCTCGCTTCCCAGTCCGTAACTCATCCAGGACCCGATACTCGGTCGCCCCGCCAGCTGAAACCCAGTTTGAAAGAAGGTGATCGCCGGATCGTGATTGATCTGCTCGGTGTGCATCGACTTGATGAAACAGAGTTTGTCCGAGACTGATGCGATATGCGGAAGCAATTCGCTAACCGTGGCGCCGCTGTCACCGTGCCGTTGGAACTTATAAATCGAATTCGCGACAGGAAACTTCGCCTGTCCACTCGTCATCCCCGTCAGCCGCTGTCCCATACGGATCGAGCCTGGCAGATCATCGCCTCTAACTTTTTTCATCATCGGCTTGTGATCAAACAGGTCGATCTGCGACGGCCCGCCTGACTGAAACAGATAGATCACGCGTTTTGCACGTGGCGCGATAGAAGGAAGTCCCGGCATCCCGGGGCCGGCTAACGTGGGGGACAGGAACGCCTGGGGTGCGACCAGAGACCCCAAAGCGGCTGCACCGATTCCCTTTGCCGCGCGGCCAAACAACTCACGACGGTTTTGTAGCAACGCAATCTGACGTTGCAGATGTTTTTCGGTCGAGAAAGAGTTCATTCGCGATTTACCATTTCGTCTAAATTCATCACCGTCATCACAAGCGTCGTCATGGCTGCCAAGTCCGTCACCTTGGCGGCGACATCGACCGACGACTCACCCTGGCCAACGAGTTCCTTGGCAGAGTCTTCATGATCCTGAAAGTGTTGCTTTCGCTCTGCCAAACCACGCCGGAGTACGCGAAGTTCCGTCGCATCAGCATCGCGTGATAGCAGCGATCGAAACACAAACTGAATCTGCCGCGTCGGATCATCGGAATCGCGAATGGCAAGCGCCGCCAACGCTCGACTGGCCTCCACGTAAGTGGTGTCATTCATCAACGCCAAGGCCTGCAATGGCGTGTTGGTACGCGACCTTACCAAAGTACAGATTTCGCGACTTGGCGCATCAAACGTCGCCATGCCGGGTGGTGGCACGGATCGTTTCCAAAACGTATACAGACTTCGGCGGTAAAGATCATCTCCGCTGCCTTGCACGTAAAAGTCGGTTGATCGCTTCTTGTCTTGGAAGGAAAGCTCCTTCCACAAACCTTCAGGCTGGTAGGGTTTGACCGAGGCCCCGCCGATCCGGTGAACCATCAAGCCAGACGCGAACAGAGCTTGGTCACGAATCATCTCCGCCGGCAAACGAATCCGCGACATACGCGACAGCCATTGATTGTTGGGATCCTTGGCGTGAACCGTCGGCCGCACTTTGGATGATTGTCGATAAGTCTGACTCATCACCATCAACTTCAACAGTTGCTTCGTATCCCAACCTATCCTCGGATACTCCGTGGCCAACCAGTCCAGCAATTGAGGATGTGACGGGTACGCTCCCTGCAAACCAAAATCTTCGACGGTCGGTACCAGTCCGCGACCAAACAACATCTCCCAGTACCGATTCACGATCACCCGCGACGTCAGCGGATGATTTCCGCTGACCAGCCATCGCGCAAGCCCGAGTCGATTGGCAACAGCATCAGCGGGAAGATCCCCCAACTGCTCACTTGGAACGCTAGCCGAGACTCGCTGCGCGGGCTTGTTGTAGACGCCGCGTTCCAAGACGAACGTCTCGCGCGGCTGTTCCATTTCCCGCATCACCATCACATAGGTGGTGTTCTGGTCCTCAAACGTCTGCTTTTCCTTCTCAGCCGCTTGCACGGCCGCCAACGTTTCCTTCGATTCCTGAGCGATAACGGCGTGATAGTCAGTCAAACGCTTTCGTTCCGCTGCCGAGAGTTTCTTCGACGCGTGCTTGCGAATCACATTTGCGACATCACCGGGCAAACCCAGACTCGCAAAGAGGCCGGGATCCTTCTCGCTCGTCACGGACAAGCGAATCCGCCCCATGGCCCGTTGGGGATAGTTCCCGGTGAACTCAAGTCGCACGACCAGCTCTTGATTCGGCGTCAACCGCACGGGCCTTTGAAAGGCGAATACCGCTGTTCTCTTTTCCTTCTTGCGGTGTCCATCCACGCCCCAGCCTGTCTTCTTCTTATTGTCGATGGCATGGCGGGCAGGGTACCCGACCTGCTCGTAGTCCGCGATCGCGGCGGTGAACTTCAGCTCCCGTGAACTCGACTCCCGTGAACTCGATGCCTGCTCGGGCGTTGCATCTTTGGCATCCACCTCCTTCGTTGTCACCGACGCAGTCACGTTGGTCAGGATGAAGTTGCCAGCCGGCGACAAACTCCCTCCCAAGTGAGAAGGATCGGGCAACGCTTCCAAGCGAATTCCACCGACCACACCTTCGGATGATGGCAATGTCAACGTGTAGGCTGGTCGATCGAAATCACCAGAGACGAGCAGAGAGTGGTCTTCGAGTTCGTCAAACGCCAACGCTTCATCCGAAGTCGCCTTCAATCCATTGACCACCTTCCATGGATCAGGCGCGGACGCCAACTCACCGGATACTTCGGTGATCCACTTCTGCCGTGCATCCGCCATTCCATCAACGACATGTTGGTGGGCAGCTTGTTTCGCAGCGAGCTCACGCTGAATCGCATCGTAGGCAGCCTGCTTTCCGCGCGTCGCCACCCTCATGTAAGGGTCTGCGTATCCCTTGCGACCCTCTTTGCCTTTTTCCGGCACAGCATTGAAGAAGGCGTAGAGGCGGTAGAAGTCCGCTTGAGAGAACGGATCATACTTGTGGTCGTGACAGCGTGCACAACCGAGTGTCAGCCCCATCCAAGTGCCGGACGTCGTCTCCACGCGGTCAACGATGTACTCCACCAAGTATTCCTCCGGAATCACTCCCCCCTCATCATTGATTCGGTGATTGCGGTTGAACCCGGTCGCGATCAGTTGCTCGGTGGTCGGGTTCGGCAGCAAGTCACCCGCCAATTGTTCGACGGTGCACTGATCAAACGGCAAGTTGCGGTTGTAGGCATCGATGACCCAAGTCCGCCATCGCCACTGGTAACGTTCCCAGTCGGCTTGGTAGCCCATCGTGTCAGCGTATCTGGCGGCATCTAACCAAACTTGGGCCATTCGCTCGCCGTAGGCTTCTGAATCGAGCAAACGGTCAACCACTCGCTCATACGCATCGGGACTGCGATCGTCCAAGAACGCTTTCAAGTCCACAGGCGAGGGCGGAAGCCCCGTCAAGTCCAGGGTCACTCGACGAAGCAAGGTCTGCTTGGCAGCTTCCGGTGAGGGACTCATCCCTTCGGCATGCATTCGATTCAGCACGAACGCATCGATTGCGTTCTGTCCCCAACGCTGATTAGACAGAGGCGGCTGTGGTCGACTGGGCGGAACGAACGACCAATGCGTCTGATACTCAGCGCCTGAATCGATCCACTGCCGCAGCAGATCGATTTCCTGTGGCGTCATCTGCTTCTTCGAGTCTGGAGGCGGCATCCGTTGATCCGGATCCTCACTGACGAGTCGCCGATAGACTTCGCTTTCCTCGGAGTCGCCCGCAACGATCGCATACTCGTGGGCCGAATCCTCCACGTCCAAACGCAAATCAGCCTCACGATGATTGGTGTCGGGACCATGGCAGTGATAACACTTGTCCGACAGTATCGGACGGATGTCGCGATTGAAGTCGATTTCGCCCGAAACGGCGTTGTGTTCAGTGGCCAAACCAAAGGTGGCTAGCAGGGCCGCCGAAACAAGCGTGGAAGGTGGGAATCTCATACGAGCCTATTCTACGCGCAAACGAAGCGAAGGAGCAGGAAGTTCCGGGTGACGTTTACTCGCAAAACCGTGAACGTACGCAGGCCCATCACCAACGGTCTCCGCCACGATCACCAGCGTCACGACGCCGTTGGTGTCGCTCTTCAAGAACTCAATCAGTTCTTCTCCGCCAACTCGAAATCGCCCCGTGGGATTCGATTGCTCGACGACGAACGTCCCGATCAACGAGCTCTTCGCCGGATCAAGATCGCCGTCGCGTGACCGACGCGGGCGGCTGCTCCGGCGCGCATTCCCGCCTGAATCTTGCCCGAAGCTTCAGGAATCCGGATGGCTCCGCGTGTCGCGTTCAGCCCCAAGCCGTTCTCGCGTTCGGTCTTGCGGATCCGGTTCATTCCCCTTCAGTCCTCGGCGAGCATTCGCCATCACGATCGTCGCGCACACGACCGCGGCGATGCTAGCCGCACAAGCAGCGCTCCATGCCACGATCGGTATGGAAATGGACTCGTGCTCCGAGAACCGTCCCGCGACCGCAATGGCGGCAAACGGAACTCCGCACCCCACGATGACCATCCAGAAACAAATCCAAAACGCGCTGTCGACGTAGGCCTTGATCGGAAGTTCTCGCTGCTCTTCCATCCACGGCAAATCCTTTTCCAAAGCCTTCATGCGTTCATCGTGCAGCAGGTCACGGGCATGACGGACGCTCTTGAGAACGATCGCCAAGAGGGTGCATCCGAAGGCGAGCGCAATCGTGAACCCAACCAACGTGATCGCCACGGGCCACAGACTGAAGCTCGAAGCCTGGGCACTCTGCGCCAGAACGCCGACAACAATGCTTCCGGAATCAACACTAGCCGTCATCACACACCTTCCGCATTGCCCCTGTTTCAACCCGACGGCATCCGAAATGGACTCAACGTCTCGTCACACCAAACCTATCTGCCACAGCATAGTTGCGGATCGTGTAGGCTGTTAACTCCCTCCCGAATCGTGATCGCTTCCCCACCGATTCCATGATGCCCTACCCACCGTCACTCACTTGTCGGCGCTGGCTGATCGCAGTCGGCATCCTTGCAGTGGCATTCCGCTCAGTCCAAGCGGTCGAACCAATCGACTTCGAGCGGGATATTGAACCGATCCTGCAGGCTCACTGCATCCGCTGCCATGGGAGTGAGGACACAAACTCTGGTTTGCGTCTCGACCAGCGAAACTCCATGCTTCGGGGCGGTGATCAGGGTCAGGCGACGATCGTGCCTGGGAAACCTTCCGAGAGTTTCCTGCTCGACGTGCTGAGCCCAGAATCTGAAATGGTGATGCCACCCGAAGGCGAGCCGCTCGAGTCGACGCAGATCGAACTGATTCGCCGATGGATCAAGGAAGGTGCAGAATGGCCGGGACAAATGCATCTGACCGCTGACTTGGTCTCCAGCGATCACTGGTCATTGCAGCCCATTCATGACATGGGTGCGGCGCCGCATGACGCGTCCAATGCGATCGACGGCTTCGTCGATGCTCGACTCGCGAAGTCCGGATTGCAACGTTCTCCGCCAGCCGATGCAGTCACCCAACTCAGACGGCTGAGTCTCGTCCTCACCGGGCTGCCACCTGCACCGAACGAAGTGGAACGTCTGCTCCATCACCCCAAGGGGCTTGATGCAGCTTATCGCGAGGCAGTCGATCGATTGCTCGACTCTCCGCGATACGGCGAGCGTTGGGCACAACACTGGTTGGATGTGATCCGCTGGGCTGAAACGGTCGGATTCGAAACCAATCTTGCGCGCAGTCGAGCCTGGCCCTATCGGGACTGGGTGATCGATTCGCTCAATGAAGACAAACCTTACGATCAATTCGTTTTCGAGCAACTCGCGGGCGATACGGTGGGCGAGGATGCGGCGTTGGGTTTCCTTGTCGCGGGTCCCGCCAACCTGCCTGCGCAAGTGGGACGTGATGAAGAAGCGATGCGTCAATCACGTCAGGATGAGTTGGACGAAGTCATTCGAACCGTCAGCCAAGGGCTATTCGGTCTCACGATCGGTTGCGCACGCTGTCACAACCACAAGTTCGATCCGATCTTGCAGCGTGACTACTACGCGATGCAAGCGGTATTTGCTGGTCTGTCGTATGGCGAACGACGTTTGCGTGGAGACGAAAACGATCGCTGGACCGCACAAAGACCAGAGGCAGAACGCAAACGAGATGTCCTGATCAAGCAACGCGACACTCTCCGTGGGCGACTGAAGCTCCGCCCATCGGTGGATCTGGTTCATACCGAATCGTTTCCGCCAGTTCAGGCTGCCGCAATCCGAATGTCCATTACCCACACGCATAACGGATCCGCGGCCTCCCTTTACGAACTCGAAGCCTGGACCACTGATGACCTGGAATCGCCTACTCGAAATGTGGCGTTAGCTTCCAGCGGAGCGAGCCCCTCCGCATCCAATTTTGCCCTCGCGAATCAAACTCGTCACTTCGACAACTTGGTCGATGGCAGCGTCGACCGACGCCAAGCGTTTCCGTGGGTTGCCGAAACGCCCGGGACAGCTTGGGTCCAAATCGAGTTCCCCGCGCCCGTCTTGATCGATCGCATTCGCTGGCATCATGGGAGCAGCATTCCCGTTGAATTCAGCTTGGAAGTTCGCCCAAGTGATGAATCGGGCTGGGTTCAGGTTACCGACAGCAGTGATCGGATGCCGCGGGAAGATGACGCTCGAAATGCTGATCAGATACAACTGCAAGGTATCGCGAACGAGGACGTCACTGAAATCGTTCAACTGACTCGAGCGTTGCGAGCGGCGCGTCGAGAGGTGCAGCGACTCGCTGCGGGGCCTCGCGTTTTCGCCGCGCAATTCACTTCGACGCCAGAGCCAACCTGGCAATTACGGCGTGGCGACCCGATGCAGAGACTCGAGCAAATCGAACCTGCCATCCCGAAGGTTTTGGGAGACTTACGACTGGAGCACGATGAACCCGAACCAACTCGACGAGTCGCACTTGCCAAGCACTTGACCGAAGACGATCACCCCCTGACTTCTCGCGTGATCGTGAATCGCTTGTGGCATCACCATTTTGGAAATGGGCTGGTCGACACACCCTCCGATTTCGGGACGATGGGTTCGCAACCCACGCATCCCGAATTGTTGGATTGGCTTGCCCATCAGTTTGTACGCGATGATTGGTCTTTGAAACGGCTACATCGACGCATCGTATTATCAGCGACATTTCGACAGTCCAGTCGCCCCCAGCGCAAAGCGATCGCAATCGATTCAGAGTCGCGACTTCTATGGCGTTTCCCACCTCGCCGAATGGAAGCCGAGGCAATCCGAGATTCAATTCTGCAGGCGAGCGGTAAACTCAACCTAAAAACCGGCGGACCAGGATTCGATTTATTCCAACAACGTGGCGGCCTCTCCGGATACGACGCGATCGAAACATTTGAGGAAGCAGGCTGGCGTCGAATGATATACGCGCACAAGATTCGCATGCAGTCGGTTGATATTTTCGGCGCGTTTGACTGTCCCGACGCGGGACAGATGAAACCGAAGCGAACGCAATCGATCACGCCAACACAATCACTCAGTCTGCTGAACAGTCCGTTTATCAACCGTCAAGCAGAGCACTTTGCAGAACGGATCGTGTCCGAAACATCCACGAGCGTCGATGCACAAACACGCCGTGCCTTCGAGATTGCCCTGTCGCGACCTCCCTCCGACATCGAGCAGGAAAAGGCAAGCGAGCTAGTCGAACGTTTTGGCCTGAGTCAGCTCTGCCGCGTTCTGTTCAACACAAGCGAGTTTCTTTACATACCATGACTTTCAAGCCATCAATCGCGATGACGCCAACATCTCGACGTCGCTTCATTTCCGGTGCCGCTGGTGGCTTGGCCAGCGTCGCTCTCAAGGCGTTGGCCGCGGATGATGCGGGCAACCGTCCGCCTAAGATCGACGCGGCAAGTCCTTATCAAACGCGTGCTCCACACTTTCCGGCCAAAGCGAAGAACGTCATCGTTATCTTTTGCAGTGGCGCGATAAGTCAGGTCGACACCTTCGACTACAAACCGCAACTGGTAAAGTTGGATGGGCAACCTTTGCCTGGGAACGAAAGACTCGTATCGTTCCAAGGACCCAATGGAAATCTAACGAGGCCGCTTTGGAAATTCCGGCCCCGCGGCGAATCGGGAAAAATGGTATCCGACTTGGTCCCTCGAATCGGAGACCATGCGGACGAGATTTGTTTCCTTCACTCATTGACGAACAAGTCCAACACACACGGCCCTGCCGAGAACGTGATGAATACCGGCTTCACGTTCGACGGATTCCCGAGCATGGGGGCATGGATCAATTTTGCTTTGGGCAGCGAGAATCAAAACTTACCATCGTTTGTTGCAATTGAAGATCCTCGAGGCATGCCGCAGTCGGGTCCGAACAATTGGGCCGGCGGTTTCTTACCCGCGGCATTTCAGGGCACACCCTTCAGCGTGACCAAACCGATTCGTTACCTGAATCGCCCTCAAAACATTTCGCAGCAAGCCGATCAAGCGGGGCGTGATACGCTGCGTTTTTTGGAGCAGCAACGCCAAACCGACTACCCCGGCGATGAGCAGCTATCAGCGCGTGTGGCAAGTTACGAACTGGCGGCAAGGATGCAGCTGCACGTTCCCGATGTGGTCCGAGTCACCGATGAACCCGCTCATGTTCGTCGCCTGTACGGTGCAGACAGCAGCGATGTCACCAAGGCCTCGTTTGCCAACAACTGCATCCTCGCGCGGCGATTGGTTGAAAGTGGCGTTCGATTCGTTCAGCTCTTCAATGGAGCCTATGCGTCCGGCGGGCGGCTCAATTGGGATGGCCACAGCAAGCTAAAGGAGCAGTACGACGTGCATGGCAAAATCCTTGACCAACCCGTCGCGGGCCTACTGACCGACCTAAAACAACGAGGGCTGATGGAGTCGACGCTTGTCGTGTTTGCGACCGAGTTCGGCCGGATGCCGATGTTCCAGGCGGGAACCTTTGGACGGGACCATAACCCGCTTGGATTCACTTGCTGGCTCGCCGGTGCCGGTGTCAAAAAAGGCTTCAGCTATGGCGCCACCGATGAGTTCGGATTCCGCGCTGAGCAAGACATCATCACTGCACACGACTTCCACGCCACGATTCTGCACCTCTTGGGCCTGAATCACAAACAACTCTCGGTCTATCACAACGGGATCCAGCGGCGTCTGACCGATGTGCATGGCAAGGTCATCCACGACGTCCTTGCATAGACACAAGTCGATTGAATTCGCGCCCCGCATGCTGAACGCAAAGCAGAGAGGGATGCAACAGCCGTTCGCCGTGATCCGACGGGATTCACTCCGCCGAGAATTTGAATACCGTCGTCGTCTTGTACTCCTCGCCTGGCTTCAGAATGGACGAGGGAAAGTCGGGCTGATTCGGGCTGTCGGGATAGTGCTGCGTCTCAAGGCAAAAACCACCTCGATGAACGTAGTCTTTGCCTGACTTCCCTTTGAGTCGTCCATCCAGAAAATTTCCGCAGTAAAACTGGATCCCCGGCTCAGTCGTATGAATCTCCATCGTGCGTCCCGAGGCTGGCTCGTGAACGCGAGCAGCCAAGGACAGCCCCTCTCCCTCGCGATCGAGCACGAAATTGTGATCATAGCCCAGGCCAAACGTTAACTGCTCGTTCTCTTGTTCAATATCGCGACCAATCGTTTTCGATTTCGTGAAGTCAAAGGGCGTTCCTTTCACGGTTGGCATCTCGCCAGTGGGAATCAACGTTGAATCCACGGGAGTGTACCGCGTGGCATTGAGCATCAGCTCATGATCCAAAATCGTTCCTTCCCCTTCACCTTTCAAATTGAAATAGGAGTGTTGAGTCAGATTGATCGGCGTCGCCTTGTCCGTCGTGGCCAAGTATTCCACGATCAGCTCGTTCTCGTCCGTCAGCTTGTAGGTGACATCCACTGACAAGTTCCCAGGGTATCCCTCCTCCTTGTCCTTGGCCAAATAGCTCAACTTCAGTCCACTCCAGCCATCTCCGCCGACTAGCTGTGCGTCCCAAACCACTTTGTCGAAACCGATCACACCGCCGTGCAGATGGTTCTCGTTGTTGTTGGTCGCAAGTGAGTAGGTTTCCCCGTCAATCGAAAACTCACCTTTGGCAATTCGATTGCCGTAGCGTCCGACGATGGCTCCAAAGTAGGGCTTGTCGACCGCATTGATGTAGTCTTCCACACGATCGTAACCGAGTGTCACATCAGCCATTTTCCCATTGCGGTCTGGCACCGAAATCGATGTCACAATCGCGCCATAGTTGGTGATCTTGACCTGCATTCCTGACGCGTTTGTGAACGTGTACAGCTTAATGCTGTCGAAGTCACTGATATGTTGAGCGTGGACGTGACTCACGATTAGGGCGGCACATAGAAATGCAGCAACAAGGTTCTTCATGATGATACTTCAGGCAGTGAGGCGTGGGAGAAGAAGGGTTGGCAAAACGTTCGCGCCCCTATGCAGCGGCGTTTGTTGTTTGAGACATAGTTTCCGTTACGTCAGATCGAAAAACAATGAGACGCGACGTCGAACACTTGAGATTCTTTCCCGCCATGGAAACTCGAATGCCACCACGCCCGAGATCTGCTCGTCGGGCAGCCATCACTCATGACCAACAGGCTCGTCCTGGCTCCCTCCTTGATGGCCGCAATCAATCCACGCGGGTGAGAATGACGTGGTAGGGGTCGCGTTGCTTTCCGTCGACGAGCGACTTGACCTGAACGGCGGTATCGCCTGCGGGAAGATCGATCGATTTCAATTCGATTCGCGACTGCTTGGCCGGCAGGTCGCCACGCTTTCGGACATCGCCGATCTGCAGCACGACCTCGGTTTCTCCGATCGGTTCTCGATAGACGATCTCTGCATCAAACGTTGCTGCACGGTCCACATGCACCAACCAACGTCCGCCAGACCCCCAGCCACTGTCATCGCTGACTCGCCAATCTTGGGGCGAAAGAGAACTCACCGGCTCCGCATCGGCACCGATCACAATTCGCGGTGGTGCAAAGTTATCGGGTCGTGTGTGAGAAACATCATCAAACCAAGCCTCATATGCTTTTTGCAATTCGGCCAAACGTTCAGGGTTCGTCTCCGCCAGGTTTTGCGACTCTCCCTGATCGGTCGTCATGTCATAGAGCTCAAACGGCACATCATCTGGCATTTGAGATTTCGAAAACCCTGTGGGGTGCACGAGCTTCCAATTCTGATTGCGAAGGGCAAAGTGATGAAAGGGAATCGGCGAATCGCCGCGATGCACCTGAAACACGAGGTTGCGGTCCGGCCAAGCAAACTCTCGTTCCTCGAGCAGTGGAAGCAGACTTCGTCCATCCACTTGAACCTGATCAGGTGCGTCGACACCAGCCGCTTCCAAAATGGTCGGCAAGACGTCAATGTGCGCTGAAATTCGATCACTGGTTGCTCCAGGTTTCAACCTGGCCGGCCAACGCACAAAGAGGGGACTGCGAATTCCGCCCTCATGGACGTTCGTCTTCATGCCCCGAAAGGGTCCGACGTAACGAGATGAGTTGGGACCGTTGTCGACAAGAAAGAAGACCAGAGTGTTTTCGAACAGACCGTTTTGTTTCAGGTGCTGATCGAGACGGCCTACGTTTTGATCAATGTTGTCAACCATCGCAGCGATTCTTGCGAGTTGGTCTAACTGGCCCCGCTTACCTTTGATCAATGATGCAAGGTCGTCGCGAGATTTGTAGTACTGATACAGCTCCTCGGGAACATCATGAAATGGCCCATGCGGAGCATTGGGTGGCAAATAGATAAAGAACGGCTTTTCCTGCTCCTTACACTCGTCGATGAATTCCATCGCGGCATCGAAATAGAGATCCGTGCAATAGCCGTTCGTTTGAACCTGTTCGCCGTTGCGGAACAAAATGGGATCCGTGTAACGGCGATCGTTCTCAAGCGGTTCGGATGGCTGCGCTAATCCTCCGCCTTTGTGGATGAACGATTCCTCGAAGCCTTGGTCCATGGGACGCAAAGGAAAGTTGTCACCCAGATGCCATTTGCCGAAGATCCCCGTGGCGTATCCGGCATCCCTCAGAAGTTCCGCGATCGTGACCTCTTCCGAATCCATCATCGACCTTCCTTTGAAGGTATCGACCACACGCGTTCGGTAGTGGTAACGACCCGTCATCAATGACGCGCGCGTCGGCGAGCAGACAGGACAGACATAGAAGTCAGACATCGAAGCACTCCCGTTGGCCAGCGCATCGATGTTGGGCGTGCGGAATACTTCATTCCCCGTCACGCCATGGTCTCCATAACCCTGGTCGTCCGGCATGATGATGATGATGTTCGGCCGACTCGCTTCCGCAGCGATCAGTCGTGCCTTTCCAGGCAAAGCCACAATCGCGACGGCGAAAACAGCGACTAGCGAATACTTCAACAGAGACTTCATAGGTGCGGGTTACTGAGGGAGCGGGCGTGTCAGTTTGCGAGTCATTTCTTTTTGCGTTTCGCGTTTCGTTTTGCCACCGCGGGGAAGTACTCGGAATCGCTACGAGCGGAATTTAGAAATGCCGCCAACTTGGCGACCAATTCAGGATTCTGATCCGCGATGTTGGTTGTTTCGGAC